>CAZTXU010000074.1:0-2532 GCA_964617705.1 uncultured Muribaculaceae bacterium | reverse complement strand
AATAATCAAAAGAGCTCGTGAAAAAGGTATTGTAGAAATAAATATTCATAATTTTAGAGAATTTTCAAAAGATCCTCATAAAAAAGTTGATGATTATCAATTTGGTGGTGGAGCCGGTATGATTTTAATGCCACAACCTATATATGATTGTGTAGAATCAATAAAAACAGATGAATCATATATAATACTAATGACACCACAAGGAATAAAATATAATCAAAAAGAAGCATATGAACTAAAAAAACATAAACACATTATTATTATCTGTGGACACTATGAAGGGTTTGATGAGCGCATACGAGCACTAGCTGATATAGAATTAAGTATAGGTGATTACATATAAACAGGTGGCGAACTTGCAAGTATGGTCGTTACTGATAGTGTAGTTAGACTACTAGACGGCGTAATTAAAGAAGAATCAGCAGAAACCGAATCATTCAATAATGGGTTACTTGATTATCCAGTATACACCAAACCAGTTAATTTTCGTGGAATGAAAGTACCAGATGTATTATTATCAGGACATCATGAAAATATTAATAAGTGGCGTAACGATGAAAAAATTAAAAGAACAAAAGCAAGAAGACCAGACATATTAGAGGAGATTTAAAAATGGAAAACATTAAATACTTACTTATTAAAGATAAAAAAGAAGAAAAAATAGAAACCGATTTAAAAAAAATACCTGGATTTGTCTTTAATCCTCAAAACAATATAAAATATGATGGCATAGTAATTGATGAACTTAAATTAACAAAGCCAGAATTAATTGAAAAAATATTAAAGAAAAAAATAAAAAGAAAACTATCATTATATACGCAATTAATTATTGAATTAATAGATTCAAGTGATGAAGATGATGGTACAATTGATATCGTTTTAAATGATTTAGAAAGATATAAAAGAGTAATAAATAACAACTATAAAGCATATTTAAGCAAAAAATATATCGATTTGTTGCACAAAAAAATTGAACTATTAGAAAATGAATTAAAAACAAAACAAATGTTTTTAAAATTAAACGTTGAAACGGAAAAAAAGGGTAAGGCGAGATAATGAAAGACAATTTGTTTGGTTACGTAGTAATCGCGATAGCTATAATTATAGGGTCTATTTTTATTGGTATAACCCAAAAAGAAGGAGAAGAAGAATATAATATAATTTATACCATCAATGGAAAAGAATATGAAGCAATAATATACACAAATAATACAGTAAAAGTAGGATATCAAAATTGTATAGGCGATAACTGTTATATTGAAACAAAAGAATATAAATATGCAAAAGATAAAATGGAAGAATATAGGGAAGAATTAGAAGAAAGTTCTCTATATTATGAAGAATATGATGCTAATAGACAATATACAAATATCATATATAACGTTAAATCAAATCAAGCATTATATGATGAATCAATATCAAATAATTATAAACTTGTAGATATAATAGGGAAAATGTTAACAGGAAATTATTAAAACTATCTTGATGATAGTTTTTTTATTGTCTAATTTACATCAAAATAAATTACCTCAAATAGTTATAACAAACATTCCTTCTTATTGTTATAACTACTATTTATACATCTAATAATTTAATTTTCAAAAAAAATAATTTAAACTATTCTAAAAATAAATAAAGATAATCAAAAATAACAAAAACCTATTTTTTATAATACTTTTTTTCTCTCAATACAATTATTATATAAAAAATTATCATACACATATAACTTCTAGTAATAAAAAATAAATTAAATAATTATTTAAAAAAACATCAAATTAAATTATTTATTCTATAAATATAATCCTAATTTATAAAAAAATAAGTTAGTTTTTCTATAAAAGATAGTTTACTATCAAAAAATATTGTTCTATGATTGATTTAAAGGTGGCGACTTATGAACAGTCTTATTATTGATATCGATGGAACATTATGTCCAATCAAAAAAAAGAAGAAAGGTACATTGATCTAATTTCTTACTGAAAAATGATTGCCAATTTAAAAGAATATAAAGAAAAGGGTTTTAAAATTGTATTATTTACATCTAGAAATATGAAAACATATATTGGTAATTTAGAATTAATTAACAAATATACAAAACCAGAATTAGAAGTATGGCTTGCTAAATGGAATATACCATATGATAAAGTAATATATGGTAAACCATGGCCAGATAAAGAAGGATTCTATATAGATGATAGAAGCATTAGACCAAAAGAATTTCTTGAAAATGATATTCATACAATTAATGAAATATGCAATCAAGATAAACAAATTAAACCAATAACAGAATATATTTAAAGTTAATGATATTAATATTAAAGTAAGATCTAATAATCCTCTCGTAGTATTAGAACTTGTTAAAATATTCAATTCTTACTTTGAAGAAGGAAAAGAAAAAGCAGATATAACAATTAATTATATAGTTGGATTTGATAACCAAACACCATATAAAACAAAAAAATATATTGAAAGTATTATTTCATAAATGATATAATTATAAAGGAGGAAATATGGAAAAACTAGATATTAGAC
>CAZTXU010000073.1:0-2582 GCA_964617705.1 uncultured Muribaculaceae bacterium | reverse complement strand
CCTACTCCTACACCTACTCCTACTCCTACTCCTACACCTACTCCTACTCCTACACATACTCCTACTCCCACATTGACCCCTACTCCCACATTGACTCCTACTCCCACATTGACCCCTACTCCCACTCCTTCTCCCACTCCCACATTGACTCCTACTCCTTCTCCTTCTCCCACTCCTACTCCCACTCCTTCTCCCACTCCTACTCCCACTCCTACTCCCACTCCTACTCCCACTCCTACTCCCACTCCTACTCCTACTCCAACTCCCACATTGACCCCTACTCCTACTCCTTCTCCCACTCCTACTCCCACTCCTACACCTACTCCCACTCCTACTCCCACACCAACACCTACTCCCACTCCTACACCTACTCCTACTCCTACACCTACTCCTACTCCTACTCCTACTCCCACACCAACACCTACTACTCCTACTCCTACTCCTACACCTGCACCCGCATGTATTGATGTTGTTATTACTAATGATAATTGCGATCTTCTATTTCAGTCGATCGATTCTTATCGAAATATTACAGTGAAGGAAGGTTGTTGCAATTCAATAACAACTAATCTTACACTTGCGAATAGTCCTTGTTTGGAGACCTTGGTGGTAAGGGATTCATTGAAATGGGTTTCGTCATTAACCATAACTAATAACACTAAACTATCGAACATCACTATTGAGAATAATGCATTCTCCAATGCAGATAATGTAACTGTTTTAAGTATGCTGAATGATTGCTGATTCATTTCGATCTTCCTAATCTCACTTCGTTTGTCATTGGTGATAGCACATTCTATAACACGAAGTATCTCACTTTAGAGGGTATTGTTTTCATATCTTTGAGTCATTCGGTCTTCCTGTGTTAACAACCATTGATACAGGGATTTCTTCGTGTTATCGTGTTAACAGTCTGTCATTGAATAGTATAGTAGTTGTTAATTGTTTTATTTGACCTTCCTAATCTCAGATTATTCAGAACAGGTGCGGTATCATTCCATGAAACAATGTCTATTAGTTTTGAGAGTAAACATGTATATGAATGTTTCAGTAGATCTTCCACAGCTCAAGGATATTCTTATTGGGAGCATGTCATTGTTTTATCTTGGTAACCTTTCTATTACAAGTATAATATGGGTTTGGTCTTTCATTCGATCTTCCTCTACTTGAGACAATTGATACAGGGTATTATTCCTTGGATTACCTTGAAATTTTTAACCTCACTAGTATGAACTATATTATTAGTTTGTTATTCTATCTTCCTCAACTTACAACATTAAGTATTGGTGCACTTTCCATGAATTACGTATCAACTCTGGTTTTGACAAGTGTGATAAACGATGACTGTTCTTATATGATCTTCCTAATCTCACTTCATTCTCAACATTGGAAAGAAATTTTCATTATGTTAAGAAGCTAGAGATTACAGGTATAATGGATGCTAATTGATTGATTTGATCTTCCTAATCTCGAAACTTTTGCTCCTATGGTTTTATCATTCAAAATCGTTGAGTTCTTATCGTTAGAGAGTATGATGATGGATAGTTGAGTTATTGGATCTTCCTAAACTAACTACCATCAACATCGGAGATGGATCATTCCCATTTGTCAAAACTCTGGTTCTTTCAGGTTTGAAAAGTTTGTGTTTTATTGATTGGAACTTCCTCAACTCGTCACTTTTACAATTGGAAATCATTTAAGGGATGCAGATAGCCAACAGAATCTCAGTCCGTTCGGCAAAATCACGAATTTGGTGTTGAAAGGTAAAGCTGTGTTCTTACTGATTGATAGATTAGACTTCCCTAAACTAACTACCTTCAGCGTAGGAACAATTGGGTTTGAATTACCTAAATCAGTAACTTTATCAAGTAAGATGATTATAGGTTTTCTTAATGTGATCTTCCTAACCTCATTTCATTCACTGTCGGAGCTGGATCATTCCCTCATGTAACAACTATGACTCTTGAAAGTATGAAATGATAATGGTTGGTTGATTTGATCTTCCTAACCTCACTACATTTATCACCTATGATGAACAGAGAGATTTCAATATTGGTCATGAACATCATGCTTTTGGAAGAGTAAAAGATTTGAAGTTGGATGGTAGAAATGAATGTGATTAATCAGTTGGGTCTTCCTAAACTCACTACAGTTGTGACAGGTTCAATGTCATTTAATGAAACAAATACTATAACCTTATCAAGTAGGATGATTTGATTGTATTCTGATTTGATCTTCCTCAACTCACCACATTCACAGCAGGAGATGGTGCATTCACAGCAGTGAAGACTATGACTCTTTCAAGTATGACGAAAAGAGAATGATAAACATGATCTTCCTAAACTCACTACATTCATTGCTGAGGATCATAAAAAGGATGGTAATGGTAAAGATGAGTATCACACGTTCGGTCATGTTATTGATTTTGTATTGGATGGTATAATTGCATTTGATTGAATGATTTGATCTTCCTGAGTTAACAACTATTGAAGCCGGAACACTTGCATTCCATCATACAGAGAGTGTAAGTATTTCAAGTGAGATGAATAGTAAATGATTGATAAGATCTTCCTAATCTCATT
>CAZTXU010000072.1:0-2599 GCA_964617705.1 uncultured Muribaculaceae bacterium | reverse complement strand
AATTTCAGTATGAACATAATCGTCGCAACAAGGTTGGAAATAAATATTGACTAAAGCTGCACCCGTTGAAACTTTAATATTTGCAATTTTAAGCAATTCTTCTTTCCGTTCTCTTGCTAGTTTTGCGTTGTACTTATCTTTATCCGCTTCTTGATATTTAACGTTGATAACATAATCGTCTGCAATGTTATCTCTAAAAGAAACTTTTACTTTTTCTATTCTATCGTCAAAATTGATATTTAAACGAAACGCTGCCAAACGTGTTTTAAACTTGCCTTTTTTAACGTTTTCCCATTTAGAGTTTTTATATGTTTCAATAGACTTTATAAATTTTTCCCCGAAAACGATTAAAATATAATCTACGATATTGGGATTTTCGTCTTGAGCTATGGTGATCGTATCATTTTCTTCATCAAAAACGACCCTTTTCCAATACTTATTGCTTTCTTCATCGAAAACGTCATTATTTTCAAAATATAACCATTCTTTTATTCTTGCTTTTTGCGCTAAAAATTTTTGATATTTATCCATAATTGTACTCCTTAACCCATTTTGCAAATATAATCAATACAGAATTTGAGTTCTTCAAGCGTTAAATCTACGCCATTCTTTTCCGAGTGAACAATGTTATTTCTTTTCATTCTTAATTTTTGCAAATATTTTACGCATTCTGATTCAACCAAATATCCCCAACCATCGTCTTCCCTACAGTGTTCTTGGCAATATTTTTCAAGCATTGCGGATAACTCACCGTCATAATGGTAGTCGCATTTTAAAATTGCTTCCAAGCGAACACACAGTTTAATAACTACCATATCAATATTACCTTTGGCAAGCTCATTTTCAAAATATTCTTTAGTCAAGTTGCCAATTGTGGTGGTTTTATCTATCTTTAACGTCAATTCATCAATTATACGTTGCTTGATTTTTTCAAATTGTTCTTTATTAGGGCTTGCAAAACTCTTTTGTCGAGCATTTTCATAAACAAAGAAATGCTTTTTATTAAAGTTATTTTTATCTTTTATGAAATACTCTCGTATTGCACTTATTATATATTCCTTATCATTTTTTTCAACAATAACGTTTGCCAAACTTTCATCATTGTTATCTATCGCAAAGCGATATAACTCTTTCCATTTGGAGTTACGAAACCATTCATCTAACAACTCTACGATATGAATAGGATACTCAACAAGTGTCTTTTTGATGAACTTAAAATCCTTTGTTTCTAACAGCTTATCGATATTTACAATGCCATTCTGCAAAACGGACAATACTTTGATTTCATCTTCGTTTCCTCCATTTTGCTTTAAAATCGCCGCTTGTATAGCCTCTTCGTTTATCGTAGAAGATCCTATTTTTCTATTAAAGTCATTAGCTTGTCTAACGATATCAACATAACCATTATTAAGCAGTTTTTGAAGGGTTTCTACGCTCAGCGAGATGACGTAATACTTATAATAACAACCCGTTCCTATTGCTTCATATTCTCTACAAGGAGCCTGTGAATAACTTACCGAAGTCATATATCTTCCAGCAACTTCATTAGATTTTTGCTCTTTCGCTTCAATGTTTTTAGCATTGATATTTTCAATAATTTTCCACAATAGCAAAACGTCTTTTTCTCTTTGCTCATCAAGAGCAATGCAAAGAACTTGATTAATTTCCTCTGACGTTAAATTGTTGAAATAGCATTCTTTTAATTCATCCCCAACGTTAGAATTTGTAAGGATAAGTTTTTGATATTCTTTGGTGTAGATATCCAACTCGTTATACTGTCTGCTGCTATTACGAACAAAGGCGTTTATGCTTTGAAGTTCCTTGACCATATTATTGATTATAAGTAATTTTATAACCTTGTCTGTATACCACAAAGGCGTTCCTGCACGATAGCAGTTAGTCTGTTGAATGGTTTTTACAGGATATTTTTTAAAAAAGGCATTGACTACATTATGGCAATTATATTGTAACATATAATCAATTATAGTCTTTCCGCTTTCATCGGCAGATTTCAAACACTCATAGGACAAAGTGTCGAATAATTGGACGTCGTCATTTTTAGCGCAAAGCTCAATTTTTGACATTGTAATAATTTCGGGTTCTTTCTCTTTGCCCGTCATCAGATAATCAATGCTCACGCCAAAAAGTTGGGCAAGAGCAGGAAAGAACTCAACGCTCGGCGCACCGCTATCCTTTTCCCATTTACTAACAGCCTTATCGCTAACGTTCAATTTTTCAGCAAGCTCAACTTGCGTCCAACCTTTTTCTTTGCGAAGTTCGGCAATAGTTTTACCTATACTATGTTTTTTACCACCGAATAAACCCATATATTTTCTCCTGCATATTTTGTAAACACATTATAGCAAAATACGTAAAAATGTAAACCTACTTATTTTCTACACGAAACGTGGAGTTTTAAGTTAAATTTAATTAAACTCTACGCTACGTAGAATTATAGCATTTTTATAAGTAATAGTCAATATTGTAATTAAAATAAAAATGTCAATCCGAGGACTTTGAACTCAATTTGGCACTGTGGCGGGCGCTTGATAAAACGAGCGGCGCACTTCGTGCGCCGTCAAGCACCCGCCACAAATAA
>CAZTXU010000071.1:0-2609 GCA_964617705.1 uncultured Muribaculaceae bacterium | reverse complement strand
AGTTCAGCGAGGCTTTAGTGGAGTTTCTCCTGTAGTGAATGATTTAATGAAAAACCATATCAAACCGTATCAGTTTCTACTATCAATTTGCAATGTCGATAGGTACTCTCGGATTTCTACAAAACATATACATACATACATAAAGGAAATCGTTGACAAGCTGTCCCAATGAAAAAACAGACCTATGCAAGAGGTTAATACTCTTTATCATTATCATAATATTATTGCCTATGAACTCATCAGCTACGTAGCATCTCACAGAATAATATAATTGAAAAAACATTATACCTCATTGACGATGAAGGATCTCCAATTCAATAACAACTCTTATTATTATACCAATCCATAAAGAAGATATAGATACTTAATGCTTGTCCCGTTTTTGAATGCATCTTAATCAGAGCCCTATACGAAAAAACATGCATGCTTTTGTTATTCTGAAGCATCAATATGCATTCTACAATAAACAAATACATACTGTGAAAGTGGCGCCCTTTATTCCTTCCATGATCTAGATCTTTTGCTTAAGCTGTTAAAACAGTCAGCATGAACACAACAATAACTATACCGTGTTCTAACCCTCTTAATAATACCAGTACTATCAAAACAACAGAAACTGAATCTCTTTCAGAACCATTAAGTGAAAATGATACTACTATGGAATCTGAAACAAGTTTGAAAGAATCTTCGAAGAAACAGAATAAGACTGGATTACTGATGAAGATAGAGTTTGCATTGGGACTGTTATATCTGTTGGTTGGTTTGATAATAGGTCAAGAGATTGGACTATTATCAGTACCATTTGTTTTATCAGGAAGTGGATTCTTGTTGTTGGCTTATCTACAACAGTTCAACAATAAGTTTATGAATTTTACAGCACTGATATTGGGCGTATTATCTGTAGGATTGATAGGATTATGGGTTGTCATATACACTGATCAATTCCATCATTATTACTATTTGGTTAATGAATTAATAGATGAAATTCCAAGAGTCTATTGGAAGAGTTATACTGGTTCTGTCAGTCATTACTTAAGCCAACATATCATTATTTCAGTTATCTATTGGTTATTTGCGCTTCCCACTCTCTATCTCCCTGTAGCTTCAATAATGATCTTCCGTATTAGAAAGAGTGAGGAGTTTAGTAACGAATGGAATGCTTTCTCCATTATTTCTGATACGACATGGAAATGGTGTGTTAACTTAGAGATATTGCTAGGATTTGGGTTGATGATAGCATCAGTTGTATTCTTATTGTATTTGGATGATTATAATTCAAGAGATCTCAAGGATCATGGTATATTGAATTCTCATTCTCTGCTGTATATTGTGTTTGTGAATGGTTTAATGTATCTTGCTATTGCTTATATACAATGTCATATTGAAAGAAGGAAGGAAGGTTGTATTCATGGAATGGTTTGGGGAGTGGTATCATGTGCGATTACTTGTGTATGCTATTTCTATATGAATGATATACTGTATGTGAATAATTACAAACTTGATCAATTCTTCTTGTATGTTACTCTTATCACCTGGATCATTACTCCTCTTTCCTACATTTTCTTATACCTGAATGAACCATCAGAAAATGAAGATTCATCTCCTTTATTGCCAATAGAGAATACCTCTGATGAAAAACAGAAGAACTGGAATAAATGGATATTACCTTGTGTAGTTGGTGTGATTGTCATTGGAATACCAATTATGATGTATCATCGTATTAACAACAAACACTGTAGTAATATTGATTTAGTGATTGATGGTAATTGTGATGAATGCTCAAGACTCTCTGAAAGAGGATGGAGATCTATTATATTGAAAGGAGTGAATGACTGTGGGGCATCTTCATTGGTTATCTCAAAGGATACTTGTTTAGAAGAAATTATTGTTGGTGATCATTCATTAGGAGGAGTTTCAAAAGTCGTTATTTCAAATAATCCTCAGCTTTCTGTGTTTTCTGTAGGAGAAGAATCTTTCAATAACACAAGTTTGATTATGGAGAGTAGGATGATAATCGATTGATTGATGTGATCTTCCTAAACTATCTAACTTTACTACAGCAGATAAAGCATTCTATCAGACAATGAGTGTAACTTTGAATAGTATGATGATTGGTGAATGACTGATTTGATCTTCCTAATCTCACCACGTTCACTACAGGAAAGAGTTCATTCTATGAAACAGCAAGTTTGAGTATGGAAAGTGTGATGATCGATGCTTGGTTGATTTGATCTTCCTTCTCTCACTTCATTTACTACAGGATGGTTTTCGTTCTACTCATTGGAGAGCTTGAGTTTAGATAGTATGATGATTGATAATTGATTGATTTGATCTTCCTCAACTCTCTGCATTCAATACAGGATTATCTTCATTCCATTGGACAACAAATGTGACTTTGGAGAGTAATGTAACTAAGTTTTTAATGATTTGATCTTCCTAATCTCACTACATTCACTACAGGAGATGAGTCATTCTTTTGTACAATATATTTGAATTTGGAAAGTATGATGATTGATGATTGATTGATTTGATCTTCCTCAATTCACTACATTCACTGAGTGCCTGAAATTTGCTACCCGGATTTTCAAATTTTGCAAATTTCGCGCTAC
>CAZTXU010000070.1:0-2924 GCA_964617705.1 uncultured Muribaculaceae bacterium | reverse complement strand
TCCAATAATAGCTATAATATTAATATCCGCAATTTTGGGAATTTTATTATATTAAAAAAAATAAAAATAACTATTGATTTTTATATTTTATCTATATTTTCTAAATAATAATCTCGCATACTTTCAGGCGTTATTAAAATTTTATCCTTATTTTTATTAAAACAATAAGCAAAATAACCAAACGAACCATTGGAAGCTATTTGATGTTTACAATTCATCATTAAAAATAAATCTAAATAACCTTTGTCATTATCGTTTGTATCTACTATATATATATATATATATATATATGAAGAAAGTTTTTTGATTATATTATTTTTCACATAATTAATATCGTCAGAAAAAAAGAAAAAATGTGGCTCTTTAATATTTTTTGTAATTTCATTAATCGAATTAATATAATAATTGTCGTCAACCATACCGTATATTGCAAAATCTCCTCTTCTCACATGAACGGCTACAGAATTGTAGTTTCTTATTTCATTTAAAATATATTTATTTTTATCGTAAGGAGTTCCGTCTAAATATATATTTTTATTTTCCAATACTAAATCGTTAAACTGATATAAAGGCTCGAAACAAAACTGAAAACAACTTTTATATATATTTATTTCATAATCGTTTGCTATTTCAAAATCCAAGTCAGGGAAAATCCTTAACAAATCAAAATTTCTATTCAATTTTTTACGGTCGTCCAATCCGTTATATTTATACCAACTAATATCATACTTCACTTTTTTATTATATTTTTTCTCTATATATTTTCCTAAAATATACTTTCTTATTTGTCCGCAAAGTCCTCCGCCAACCCACAAAATAACTAAATTATCATATTCTTTTATTCGGTTATTTATATTAATCAAATATTCGGTTTTATAATAATTTTTTACTGCGTCCATTAAAAAAGATTTTAAAAAAATTCTCAAAATCTTAAAAGGTATAAATTTTATCAACTTATTAATAATTATCTCATAATCATAATAATTCATCGTTATATTTCCTTATTTAATATTTATAAATTTTATTTGGGATTAGATAATTTTTCCAATCTTTTATAAAACTTTTTATGGAATTTAGCAAACAATATTTTTTTTAATTTCCATCTCAAATTTTTAAATGGAATCAACCAAGTCGTTTTAATTATGTCGCTATACATATTTCTTATATCTCTGCTAAAATTTATAGGTTCTTTTCCATCTTCAAAATCTACAATCGCTTTCGCATTATATAATTTGCTTAAAATTGAAAATATGCTTTGGTCATGTCTATGTTCTATAAATCCGTCAAGATTTTTAATTGCAGAAGGAGTATCGTCCGCCAAATTAAAATTATTATAAAAAACTTTAAGCCAATCGTTGACAAATTTAATCGTTTTATCTGACTTTTTAATTATTATACAGGTGGCGCATCTCGTATTCGTATCGGTAATTTCTTTATTATCCAAAACATTAAAATATTGAAATAAATCCGACTTTGTCCAGAGTTTATCGGGCATACCAAGTTCAAAAGCTACGATATCGTATTCTTTTGCATAATCTATATAATTTTTCATTTTATCGATATATTCTTTTTTCAAATGGCAACCCGTGTCCGCATAAATTAATATATCGTTATACTCTATTCTTTTTAACGATTCTAAAATTATATAAGGTTTCCAACACCAATATCCAAAACCTCTAACATTATAATTTAATTTATCCTTAAAACGAACTTTGAAATCTTTTCCTAAAGTTAATTCTTCAAATAAAAAAATGTCGTCAAATATATTCATATCGAGAGCCTGATTGTAGAATCTTTTTAATGCGGGAAGCAAAAACAAATTAGAAAAACTGCAAATATATATTTTAGAATTCATATAGCAGTCCTTTTTATTTTCAATATTTCAGAAAATTCATTATTGAAAATATTAAACAAAGAATTTTTATCCGTCTTTTTGTTCCATTGATTATGCCAATGATAAGCGTAAACTCCCTTAAAAAATTCTTTATAAGAAATAATTTTATTTTTATATTCGGCGAATAAATCTTCAAATTTTGTTATAGGATAATCGTAATTATTTATATTTGTTATATTCCAAATCGGGTCGAAAAAAGCGCATGGAAGAATCGTCATTTCCGATAAACCAACATTAGAATAATTAAAAATCGCCCAAGGAACAACTGCGTTATATTTTTCTATATAATGAGGAATTTTATTTATAATCTCTTTATCTTTAAAAAATAAAATTGCCGTATTTGCATAAGGTTGTTTTTCCCATTGATAGCAGAAACTATTTTTAAGCAAATCGGAAAAATCTTTTAGAAACAGAATATCTAAATCAAAATATAAACCGCCGTATTTAAAAGGAATTAATAATCTAAAAGCGTCCGCTCTTGCGGGCAGATTATAATTTTGAAGAAATAAATTTTTATACTTTTCAAAAGGAGTATTTTTAATTTGAATTTTATCTTCATATATATATATATATATATATATATCATTCTCTATCTCTCTCAAAAATTTATTCTTTTTATTCTTATTAAAAGTAGCCTTGTCTATCCATAAATATACTTCGGGATTCTTTTGAGCGCATAGCAAAGATTTTATGGAAAAAATATGCTTTTCATTAATATATCCATACCAATAAGCATGACATTTAATTTTTTCAGATTTTACAACTTCGTCATTTTTATTTTTCAAAAAGTTAAGGGCGTATTCGTTATCCGTATATAATAAATCGTCTTCCAAATGATTAAAATTTTTATAAGAACCTCCGTTTGATTGTGGCGGCGGAATATAAAATTTTTTCTTAAAAAACATAAAATATCTCGCTTATGCAAATAATACAAAATAATAAAAATATTATACAATATAATTAAAAATTAATAAATAGTTGATAATTTTAATTTTATAATATATCATTAATCAAAATTCTGTTTAAATTA
>CAZTXU010000069.1:0-2937 GCA_964617705.1 uncultured Muribaculaceae bacterium | reverse complement strand
AACTTGCTTTTTCATTAAATTTAATCAATTCTTTTTATGATCCCAAATGTATAGTGGGTGATTATTGCCAAAAAAATAAAATTCAAATTTCAAATATTGATTGGGTAGATAAATTTATTTATGGACTTGATGATGGATTTATTAAAATAAAAAAATAATTAGAAAGATTAATTATTGATGTATTAATAAAATATGTGTATAATTATTTTAGGAGGCTTGTTATTATGAAATATATTATAAAAAGAAATATTAATTTGTTTGGAAAAATTAATATTATAAAATTTGGTTATAATGTTAAAATCAATAATAGTGAAAATGGTTTTGAAAACTTTGATATTGGGAATGAAGAAATTATTATTAACAATTTGTTAAAGACTTTGAATACAGAAACTGTAAAAAAGTTAAATGAAAAAAGTCCTATATATATATCACTTTCTAAATATTTTTTTGATAACAATAGAGAATTATGTGCTATAGAATATGAAACTGATATGGCTATTTCAAGAATAACACGTGAAGATTTACATTAATAACTATATTATTAAAGTAGTTTGATTTTATAAAAAAATCATGGCATCATTTCATTCTATGATTACATAGGTGGATTAAAGGACGGATATATCAAAGGCACTGTATATTGTATTACTCTAACTGAAATAAAATGGTATGTGATCAATTGCTATAACCATGGGAGAACAAAGAATTGAAAGTAGAAGTAAAGAAACATTTTGATTAATGGATTATGGATTTTCCTAATATGAATTAGAAACATTGTTAACAAAAGAAAGTATTATTGCATCTAAAAATACATCAAAATCATTATCAAGAAAAGTTGACATAGTTTCAAAGGAAATATAAAAGTATTAAATAAAAAAATCCAAAACAAAAAAATTAACATATAAAATAGAAATGTCTGATTTAGAAGCGCTAATTGAAAAAAGGTGAGCCGGTGGGACAATAGCATTATACAATAAAAGCACAATGAAAGTGTGTAATAACAAAATTTATTTTTGTTATTTTTTAATATTTTATAGTATAATATATATGATATTCTTTTGAGAGGAAAATTGATGTGAAAAATATTATTAAATTATGTTCTTTATTAGTTTTTATTATTGTTTGTTTTATTATTTATCTACTTGTTAATGTTCCTAAAAATAAAGAAGTACTTGAAACTACTAGTTTAACTATTCCTTTAGGTGAAATAAAAAAAATTATGATTAATAATAAAGCTGAATATAAATCTTTAGATGATAGTATTGCTTCTGTTGATAATTATGGTAATGTAACTGGTTTAAAAAAAGGAAAGACAGATATTTTAATTAAAGCAGAAAAAAATGAATATAAATGTATGATAGAAGTTATAGATCCTATTTTAGATATTAATACATTTTATAACCAAATAGAACTTACTATTGGTTTAGATAAGAAATTATCTTTTATATTAAAAGAAAATGTTAAAATTGATAAATATGAATATGATAATAATATTATAGAAGTTAATGATGGTATTATTAAAGGATTAAAACTTGGTAATACTAAATTAAGAGTATATACAGATAAAGGAACATATAAAGATATTGATGTAATAGTAAATGATTATATATTAAATTTAGATAGAATTAAATTAGAAATTTTTGTTGGTTCTAAAGAAAAATTGTCTTTGTATAGTAATACTATTATTGATAATGTGGTTTGGATAAGTGAAAATTCTAATATTGCATCTGTTGATGATGGTTGTATAATGGGAATAAATGTTGGTGAAACTTTAATTAAAGCTATAGTTAATGATAAAGAAGTTTCATGTCTTGTTAAAGTTATTGATAAAATTAATAATATTGATGTATTTAAATTGTATGATAGTTTTGTTCATTTAAAAATAAATGATGTTTATGAAATTAAACCAATTATTGTTCCAACTAATATACCAAATAATTTAATTAAATATGAAATTTTAGATGATAAGATTGCTGTTTTAAATGATAATAAGATTATTGGTAAGAGTAATGGTAAAACTTTATTAAAAGCATCTCTTTATGATAAAGAATATACAATTACTATATATGTAGATGATAATTATAGTAGTAATTATATAAAAAATATGTTTTTGGATAATAATTATGATGTTAATGATATTGTGTCATTTTTTGATGATGTTGCTTTAAATAATGAGTATATGGTAGATGAAAATTCTAAAAGAATTCAAAAATGGAATGGTCCTATATACTATTATTATAATGAAAATGCTGATAATGATGATATTAAACAGATTGAAAAAATAGCATCTTTATTAAATGAAATTCCTGGATTTCCTGGAATGTTTCATTCTTCTTTAGAAAACTCTAATTTAATTATTAATTTTACTAGTTATGATGTTTTATATAATCTTGTAAAAGTTAAAGGAGTAGAGGGGTATTCAACTATTTATTTTGATAACAATATTATTAATAGAAGTGATATAACGATTAATTATAATTTAGAGAGGAATATTAAAAATTCTGTTATTGCTGAGGAAATTTTTCATTCGATTGGTTTAAAAAATGATTCTAAAATGTATAGTGATAGTATTTTTTATGAATATGGTAGTTTAGTTGAAATTCCTAGTAATAGAGATTTATTACTTGCTCATTTATTATATAGTGAATATATAAATTATGGTATGAGCAATGTTATGGTAAGAGAAAAAATTAAAAGTATAATAAAATAATGGTGGAAGCCATTATTTTTTGATTATTTTTTCATATGGTAGGACGTTTTTTAGAAGAAAATATTTGCTTGGTATACAAACAAGTTCTAAGTCGCCTAAATATTCATAACAATTTGAACCAAAATTCATTTTGAAATTATTTAATCCTTTATATCTATCTTCTTTTAGAGAGGTTATACCTCCTAAATTTATATATTTATAGTTTTTATAATAGTTCATTATTTCCCATA
>CAZTXU010000068.1:0-2951 GCA_964617705.1 uncultured Muribaculaceae bacterium | reverse complement strand
ATGTGGCGAGTTTTTATTAAAGACAGAACAAAACCGCTGCATTCAAAAGAAAATGACCCAACTATTGTTCGTCATTTGCACGATATTGCAGCGTTAGAAGATATGCTATATACAAAAGAGTTTGTTGAACTTTTGCAAAAATCTTTTAATGCGGACAAAGGTCGTGGTGGTTTTAATAATAAATACACTTTGCCGGAATTTATAAAAATAACTTTGAATAAATTGACAGAGGATAAAGTTTATCAGAAAGAATATTCAGACTTTGTAAGTTCTATGAGTTATGCAAAAAATTCTGAAGTGATGATTTTTGAAAAAGCTATAAATAAATTTGAAAAATTCTATGAATTTATAAAGAAAAATAACTAAAACTTGACTGAAAGTGATAGATTTAAGTGTAACTTTTTGTTGTTTTGTAATGTATTTTTAACCTTGATTTTACTGTCGCTTAAATGTTATAAACATTTCCGGCTTGCTTCCGACTTAAAAAATCGCAATTTTAAATTAGACTTTTTGTCCTTTTCTTATCCTTGCCTAGAACCCCGATTATATTGTGATTTTGGCGTTTTTTATAGACAAAAAGCGGATTTTTTCGGGCAAAAAAGTATAAGAAAAGTATATTTTGGATAATTTCAGTCAATTTGCAAAATATTGCTAAAAGTCAAACAACTTAGGTAATACAGGCGAATTGATTACAAATCAAATGTCCCAAATAAACCCCATATAAAATGTAAGTTTTCCACTAAATGTTTACTATTAAAAACGGCTTTAATTGGTTTTTTGTTGAGAGACATCTCACTCTCGACGGGAGTTCTCTTCTCATTCAAAACTTGACATTTAGTCAACTTTTGAACAAGAGCTCTTCTCAACGCCCACCATTTTTTAAAAAAGAGCCATTAAAGGCTCTTTTTTGTTTAGAAAATTTTAAAAATTAAATAAAAATTTTTAGAATTATTGATTGTAATATTATTACCACCTTAAACGATTATTTATATTTTGTAATTGATAATTTTGTTGTTGGATATTATTATTCAAATTTCTCAATTCTGAATTTATATTGTTTTGATTTAAATTTTGAATCATTTGTTGTCTTATTAAAATTTCATTTTGTCTTATTATTTCATTTCTATATTCTTGTTCTTTTTGTTCTTTTATTTTTTGTGCCATTTTTTCATTAAGTTTATTTTGAATGGAATTTACACTCGCAAAACATTTTGCTAATTCTGAACCATTGTATTTTAAAATACACATATTAGTTTTTTTAAAAAATTCATCTTGCCTTTTAAACCAATATTCAGTATTTCCAAAATCACAAGAATTAACTACACTAATCCAATCTGGTTTTTCAACAAACATTTTTAAATTTTTATAAACGTTATCAATTTTTTCTTGTTCTAATTTTATAATAGATTTATTAAATTCTAATTGTTTTATTTCATTATTTTCATTATTTCTTGCCAAATAAAAATATTTTAATTTTTGTTTTTTGTTAGATTCACATAAAGCATATCTTATATAATTATCAGAAAGAAATGGTTCTAACTGAATTAATTTACTTGCAATTTGTTTTGCATTTTCATATTTTTTTTGTCTATAATAAACTTTAAATAATGTTTCTTGTGCTAAATAATATCCTTCATCATTGGGTTTAACTTTTAAAGCGTAATTAATTGCATCATTATAACGTTTTAAATTTAAATAACAATCAGCAATAAATCCATATATTTTAGATTTATCTTTTATCTCTAATAAATTATTTAAAGCCAATTGATAATTACCATTTGCGTAATGTGTTTTATAAAATAATAAATTTAAATAATCATTATTAAAATATTTTGTATTGCTAATTTTTGTAAGGAAATCTAAAGCAGTAATATAATTATGTTTATCAAAATTATATTCATACATTGCATATAAACTTGGTACAAAATTTGCATATTTTTTTAATATTTTTTCATTTTTAACTTTAAGATATTTTTTATTTAAATTTTTAGCAATTTTATAATTTTTAACAAATTGTTTATTATAATTTTTTAATTGCTGTTTATTAAAAAATTGGAAATTAAATGTTCCAGTAGAAGTATTAAAAATAAAAAAATCATTATAAGAAATATCATTAGCAAAACAGTTTAAAGGTAAAAATAATATAAACATTAAATAAAAAAATTTTTTCATTTACAATTATCCTTAAAATAAACTTTCTATTAAATTTACATCGACTTTTTTATTGTAAAGTTTTGGTTTATTTTTTATATCTTCGGCATAATTATTTAATATTTTTATGGAATTTTTTATTTTTGGGGTTATATAAAAAGTTATATTTTCATTTTTATTGCTTACTCCTGTACCATATATTCGAGTACAACTTTTACAAGTCCACTCACCATTTATTACTCTTCCATCACTACATTTTATTTCAGCTTCACCTTTTTGTCCTTTACATGTTCCTAATATATAGCTTGAAATTGGAATAAATGTAATCCAGCCTTTACCTTTACAAGTTAAATTACTAGGTGTAGACTTTACATTAATAATACCGTGTCCCTGCATATCTAAATCAATAGTCCCTTTAAAAGTTTCATTATAATCATCAAATTTACCGACAACATGTGCAGTGCATCCTGATAATAGTGGAACTAATATAACAGCAAAAATAAATATTAAAATTCTCTTTTTCATATTTTACTCCTTTTATCAAAAGCTTATCATAAATGGTAGACATTGTATATATTTATGACATTTTAACATCTTTAATTTTATTCACAATGATATAAAAAATTGAGTAGTATATTTTTCAACAAGAATATTAATCTAAAAAAGATAAATATTCTTAAAAAAGGAGCTTCTATGAGATTTTTTAAAAAGTTTTTCTGTTTATTTTGTTTCTATTCTAAAAAATGTTACAAAAGTTTATGTAAAATTTTGCTCACGGGCGTATATATGAAATTTTTTGA
>CAZTXU010000067.1:0-2971 GCA_964617705.1 uncultured Muribaculaceae bacterium | reverse complement strand
GTAATCCGTATATACCCGGTTCAAGTATTAAAGGAGCTATAAGAACGGCTATAATTGCAAATGAAATATATCTTAATAAAGAAAAATATATTGATTTTTTTAAATACGAAAATCCTATAAATAATCTTGAAGATAACAAAAATCCTATAAAAAATCTTGAAAATAAAGTATTAAGTAATATCTTTTCTAATTTTAGTTATAAATTTAAGAAAGACGAAGTTAAACCTAATATATTATTCAAGTTTTTACATGTTTCCGATACCAATGAAGTCGCATTAGACAATTTATTTATTGGAAAACAATACGACTTTTCTACCAAAGGAAATAAATTAAATGAACTTCCGATATTTATGGAATTTATAAGACCAAAAACAAAATTTAATTTTATTTTAAGCCTTGACAAAAGCGTTGTAGATTATTTTGATATTAAAAACATTATGAGAAACATAAGAAATTATTTTGGACAGTATTTTTATTGTATTAGTAAGATTAATGATTTGCTTTTTAAACTTTTAGAAAATAAAGAAATTAAACACAACCTATTTAATATATTAGAGGATTTAAAATTTAATGCCTTTATTGGAGGACATAACGGTTATTTAACTAAAAATATATTATATTCTATTTGTTGCCAATTTGAAAATAATACGGTATCAGGAATTATTAACCAAGAGAAAATCATATATATATTAAAGAAGCATTTAGATATAAAATTTTCTAAACATCGTCATTCAAAAGAAGATAATATAATGTCTCCTAGGACTTTAAAATTAACAAAGTATGAAGAAACTCTTTTTAATATAGGAATTTGCAATATAAAAGTTGAAGAGGAATTATGTTAGCGACTTTAGAGATAAAAATTAAGCCGAAAGAAAATATATTGCTTAAAAGAGATTATGGCAGTTTATTTCATGGATATTTATTATCAAAAATCGACACAAAATATGTGGAAAAACTTCATAATTTAAAACTTAATCCTTATAGTCAATATTTTTATTTTGATAAATATAAAAATGCTTATATATGGAAAATATCAACTTTAAATAAAGAAGCAAAAGAACAAATTATTGACATTATGCTAAATGATACAGATAAAACTATTAATTTTGATTACAATAAAATTAAAATTAATATACTTTCAAAAGAGATAACAAGTCTTACAAATTACAAAAATATAGCAGATAAATTTTTCTTATCAGAAGAAACCAAAAGGTTTGCCAATATTACTTTTTTAACTCCAACTACCTATAAAGTAAATAAAAAGTTGACATTTTTTCCTAATTTAGATAATATATTTATTAGTATATATAATAAATGGAATGCATATGGAGAAAATATTTCATTAGAGGATTCCAACATAATTTCTGATATATCCGAAAATGTTAATATTATTAAATATAATTTAAGAAGCGTAAAATTTAGTATGGAAAGCATAAAAATTAATTCATTTATGGGAAATATGACTCTTTATTGTTCTGGTAATAAAATGCTAGTTAATATATACGATACTTTGCTTGAATTCTCAAAATATTCTGGTATTGGCGCCAAAACCTCTATATCTATGGGAGGAGTTGGCATTAATATAAATTAATATTTAAAATTATTGGAGTTAATTATGAAAGAAGAACAAATAAAAAAATATGTGTTATTTTCTCCCGTTGGAACACATGACCCTGTAGGGGTTTCAGATGAAGATGGAAAAGCCTCCGAAGGTTCTATGCTTCATATAATAAGACATTATAAACCCGAAATAGTATATCTATATATTACAAAAGAGTTGGATTATAAAGATAATAGATATAAAAAAGCAATAAAAAAATTTCATCCATCCTGCGAAGTAATAGAAAAATTTAGCGAATTAGATGAAGATGATGCAAATAATTATGATGCTTTTATCGATTTTAAAAAATACATAAAAGAAATTTATGATAAATATAATAAAAAAGGTTATGAAATATTGCTTAATATCGCTTCTGGAACTCCTCAAATGAAATCCAACCTAATATTGGAAGTTGTAACCAGCAATATTAAGCTTATACCTGTGCAAGTTGATACTCCTACAAAAAAGAAAAACTTTGAAGATAAATTTGAATTTAGCGCCCTTGACAATATAGATACCGTAAAAGAAGAAAAAAGGAATAGATGCAAAGAACCGGGAATATTAAGTTTTAAGAGAGCAAAAATACAGTCTCAAATAGAATCTTTAATCGAAAACTACGAATATTCTGCCTCTTATAACCTTTTTAAAGACATTGACGATATTTCAGATTTATTTAACAATAAACTGTTGAAATATTTGCTTCATGCATATTTAAGGGTAAATTTGAAATACGAAGAAGCAAAGAAAGTTATAACTTTTTCCAGCGATAATAATATAAATTTAACAAACGATGAAAACAAGTTACTTGAATATTATTATGTTATGAAAATAAAACAAAAGAAAGGCGAACTATCAGATTTTATATTGAGAATCACTCCTTTCGTTACAGATTTATTATTTTATTATTTAAAAAAGCAAGTTCCTGCATTAAATAAAGTATTGATAGATTCTAAAAAAGATGGTAAACAAATTTGTATATATTCAAGCCACGATAAAGACTTTATTAAAAATATGGAAGGATATAAGGGTAACCATTATAAGATAAATTTATCTCGTTTATTAAGTATAATGCTTTATTATAATAATAATATAGATAATAAAATCAAAAAATTATTTGAGGATATGAGAAACATAGAAAAAGAAATAAGAAATAATGTAGCTCATAGAATGATAAATATAACAGAAGAATACATAGAAGAAAAAGTAGGTTTGCCATCAGAAGAAATAATGAAAAAAAACGAAGAGCTATTAAAAAGAATTATCCCTAAAATAAATATAGACTATTTTTTATATGATGAAATTAATCAAAAAATAAAAGATTTATTACAAGAACATAAATAAAATTTAATATTCTGTTATATATTTGCCAAC
>CAZTXU010000066.1:0-3075 GCA_964617705.1 uncultured Muribaculaceae bacterium | reverse complement strand
ACTTATTTGAATCATATTCATTACCATTAAACAATGCCCTTCCAACCCGAGGGAAAACTATATTATGACAACCAAAAGTATAGTAAAAACAATAAATAAAATAAAACTAAATAAAAATGCTATAATAATAATGGAGGTTATAATGAAAACAATAAAAGATTTAAATTTAAAAGGAAAAACTGTAATAATTAGAGCAGATTTAAATGTACCAATTGAAAATGGAAAAATAACTGATGATTTCAGAATAAGAGAAAGTTTAAAAACAATAAAATATGCTATAGAAAATAGTAATAAAGTAATAATAATGAGTCATCTTGGAAAAATAAAACAAGAAAGTGACAAAGTAAACAAAACGTTAAGACCAGTTGCTATAAGATTAGAAGAATTACTTAACGAAAAAGTTACTTTTATAGGTTATACTAAAGGAAAAGAATTAGAAGAAACAATTAAAAATAACAAAATAATATTAATAGAAAATACAAGATTTGAAGACTTAAATAATAAATCAGAAAGTAACAATAATCCAGATTTAGGTAAATATTGGGCTTCATTAGGAGATATATTTATAAATGATGCTTTTGGAACAGCTCACAGAGAACACGCATCTAATGTAGGAATATCTAGTAATATTGAATCTGGTATTGGATTTCTAATGGAAAAAGAATTAAACACAATTAAAAATACTTTAAAACAACCAAATAGACCTTTTACTGTTATATTAGGAGGTTCAAAAGTAAGTGATAAAATAGGGGTAATTGAAAATTTAGCAAAAAAAGCTGATTATATTTTAATTGGTGGGGGAATGGCTTTTACTTTTTTAAAAGCACTAAATTTTAATATAGGATTATCTTTAGTAGATGAAAATAGTATAGATTTTTGTAAAAACATATTAGAAAAATGTCCAAATAAAATAATTTTACCAGTTGATGTTATTAAAGCTAAAACAAAAGAAGAAAAAGGAACAGAATGTTTTATAAATGATATAAAAGAAGATGAAATAGGATTTGATATTGGAACTAAAACAATAACAATATTTAAACAATATTTAGATGATAGTAAAACTATTATTTGGAATGGACCAGTTGGAATGTTTGAACAAGAACAATTTAGCGATGGAACAAAAAAATTATGTGAAATTTTAGAAAAAATAGATGGTATAAAAATAGCTGGTGGAGGAGATACAGCAGCATTTATAAATGAATTTAACTTTAGCCATGTATTTACACATATATCAACTGGAGGGGGTGCTACATTGGTATTATTAGAAGGAAAAGAACTAATTGGATTAAAAAACAATAAGTGATAAAACTTGACACAATCTGACATAACTAGATAAATCTTACTCTATGCAAAAAAAACATAATATTATATAATAGACTTAGCAGTACAATAGAAGGAGATAGTTATGCAAAAAATCAAAGTTTTGATGATTGACGATAATGTCAAATTAGTTGATGCTGTAAAAGAATATTTTAAGGATAATGATGAAATAGATATCGTTTTGAGTGCTTATGATGGACAAGAAGGATTTGAATTACTAACTAACAAAATAAATGAATATGATGTTGTTGTATTAGATCTAATTATGCCTAAAAAAGATGGAATTTATGTATTAGAAAAAATGAAAGAAAATGGTATTGATAAAAAAGTCATTGTTGCAACTAGTTATAATGCTAGTGAAGTTATTAAAGAAGTATCCGAATATGGAGTAAATTATTTTATTTTAAAACCTTTTGATTTATGTGATTTAGCAAAAAGAATTAAAGAAACAATGAAAATTAAAGAAAATAACAAAAATATTGATTTTTATAATTCTAATTTACAAGTTGCAATTAGTAAAATGTTACATGAATTAGGAATACCATCACATATAAAAGGTTACCAATTTATAAGAGAAGGAGTAGCAATTATATTTGAAAACCCTGATATAATCGGAGGAATAACCAAAGAATTATATCCTGAATTAGCTGAAAAATATAAGACAACTGTATCAAGAGTTGAAAGAGCTATTAGACATGCTATAGAAGTTAGTTGGAATCGTGGAGATTGGAAATTTATGGAAGAAATCTTCGGACACAGTGTGGATATTGATAAAGCTAAACCAACTAATTCAGAATTTTTAGTAACTGTAGCAGATAAATTAAGATTAGATTTTCATAAAATTAGAAACTGAGCAATCAGTTTTTTTATATATCATATTTACTTAAGTATTAGAAAAATTAAATTTTTTATAGTGAAATAGTTTATATGAGTATGTAATAGTTTTTATAAATAGTAAAAATTGTTTAGGGATTTGAATATTAAATGTAACTAATACACAAATTATTTAAATTTTGAACAATTAAAAAAATATTATAGTGAAAAAAATATTTTGTAATGTATCTTGTGTTTTTGTTACCTAATTAATTATGTTACATAGACTATTTTAGGAGGAACGATTTATGAATGATTATAAAATTGTAATAGATGCAGGACACCCAAGTTATTTGTTCCCCAATGTAAAGGTATAACAAATAATAATCTATAAGATGTAAGGTACTTCAATAAAGTATCTTTTTTAGTGTAATTTAATAAAAAAGAAAGAGAGGATTGATATATGAATTTAAATTATGCAATATTTAGAAGTCAACCAATTATGACTTTAGGAGATTTAAAACAAATTGGATCTCACAACAAAAGAGAAAAACAGGCTTATAAATCTAACCCTGATATAAAGTTAGAAATGAGTAAATATAATGTTGAATTAGTGCCTTTAGCAGAGAAATATGTTAAAGGTTTTTATAATATTACAAAGGACTATCAAAAAGAACACGAAGAAAGACAAAAAACAGAACGAGAAGATAGAAAAAAGAAGTTTAATGTTATGTTAGATAATTCAAGAAATGTAGTAGCTGATGAATTATTATTTACTGCTACTAATAAATTCTTTAGAAATATGAGTAATGAAGATTTAATGAAATGGGCTAATACTTGTATGGAATTTGTTTATGAAGATTTATGTTATACAAAAGAACAAGTATTACACGCAACACTTCATGTTGATGAAAAAACACCACATATACATTGTGTTGTTGT
>CAZTXU010000065.1:0-3518 GCA_964617705.1 uncultured Muribaculaceae bacterium | reverse complement strand
CTGACTCTTTTCAGGTTGATTAGGAGTAGCATCAGTATGAGTGCTTTCATCAGGAGTTCTCTCACTAGTGCCCTCAGAAATCTCTTCATGTGCACCAGTAGAATAATTATACCACATGTTTCCATTCACTTGATAACGACCCTTCACCCATTTACCATCATAAACTTCACCATCAACTTTCATCCAACCATTACCATCAGGTAAATCATTCTTCCATTCTCCACTATAATCAAGTTTGTCTTCTTTATATGAATAACCATTACCTTCACGTTTATTATAATGGAATTCACCTTCATATATCAATTTATTGTTAATAAACTCTTTTCCTTTTCCTTCACGAGGATAATCTTCAATTATATCATCCTTGTATCCACCTTTGTACACTTCATTGCCATTATCATCATATTCGGTCATTTCATATCCATTAAACCTCTTCAGTACCAAACCTTCAACATTAGGACTAGTATACATGACAACTCTATCAATATGGTCATCGGCATAATGGTAGCCTACACCAATACACTTATGATCTTTGTCATAACTACAAATGGATATCAATGAGTTAGTCTTAATATCAAATAATTCCCAAAAATTATCTATTCTGGTACATTGTTTCAATTCACCTGTTTTTCTACCATTAGAATACATAAACCATCTAACCTCTCTTCCTCGTTTATACTCACAACTCCATCCTTCTTCGATATTATTTACAAATGTTCGCTTCTCCACAAGTTCTCCATGATTGTAAAATTCAGCAATACCATTCAGTTGATCATTCACAAATGGAAGTACATGGGTAATGCGTCCATATTCATCTTTTACAGTTACTATTCCTTTCTTTTTCCCGTTAATAAGTTGAGCATCCCATGAATGATTTGGCGGTAGAACAAAACCATCACGAGTTATTCCTGTTGAAGTTATTATAGGCATCTCTAGTTTCAACCAAAGGAATACTATACTACGAAGAATGATTTAGGATTTCAGTAGAGTTGTCATCAGCAGAATGATAGAAAGTTTGGAATTTCAGAATTATCCCTTAAAACGTCCGTTTATTGTGGCATTGTCTTAGGGAGTTGAATTCATGAGTTTTAATATTTCTTCCAACTTAACTTTTACTTCTAGGGTGTATGAATGCAATTGAAAAACAATGCCAATTGGTGATTGGGAGAATCAACAAGGATAGTTAATGATTCTCAACATGTTTAACATAATATCAATCGTTTGCATTACAGGAGCAACAATCATTTCTCCAAATTGGATACTTCCATATATTTTGTTTTATATGAATATTTGCTTTAATTGACTATAGCGTATTGGATACATTATATCGTTTTCTTTGATTGTTTCTAAAGAATGACCTCCGTTGATTATAAAATGTCCTGTATAGCTCAAATGGTTGGTACGGACAGCCAAAAGTTTTGTTTCGGATTGTATCAAAGAGAAGGGTTGATTGTGAATGAAGAATGGATAATCAGTACATCAAAGAATGAAAATGGAGAATATCAACGTATTGAATACAATTTAATAACTAAAGAAATAAAAGTTAGTAAAAAAGATGGTCAGGATTCAGATTTCATTTGTGAATATATCGCCAATATTGAAAGGAGTTCTTTAGTTGATATCTCTAATAATGGATTGCATTGGGAAGGTTGTTGCTTGAACAATTCTCCTTTTGGTTATGGATCATTATATAATAATGAGAATGAATTGATATATCGAGGAGTAATGATAAGAGATAATAAAGAGTGTTTTGGTATTGAGTTCTATCCTAGTCTTGGTATAGTTGAGTATATTGGTTGTTATTGGAATAATGAGAGACATGGATTTGGTATGTTATATGATCGTAAAGGTGAATTGCTTCATCAGAACATTTTCATGTTTGATTCATCTGATTATGAAACACATACTGTATTGAAAGACTTTACTAACGAGTGTTCTCTTCATAGTTTGATTTGTGAATTGATGATAGACGAAGAATGTGGTAATGAGTTGAATGAGGATTTTGTATTGAGTGGATTTGACAAACTTGAGAGTCTTGTTGTAATGAAGAAATCCTTAGCGTATATAAAGTCACTAAGAATTAGTAATAATCCTGTATTGAAGAGTATTAAAACTGAGGATGGTGGCTATGAAAAGGGTGCCTTCTATTATGTGAAGAGTGTTGTGATAGCTGGTAGTTTGATGATTAACTGATTAATTCGATCTTCCTCAGCTTACTTCATTCATTTCAGGAAAGCGTTCATTTAGAGAAACAATGAGTTTGAGATTGGAAAGTATGATGATTGATGATTGATTGATTTGATCTTCCTCAACTCACTACATTCATTACAGGAGATTCATCATTCTGTGAAACAAGAGACTTCTCCATATCCAGTATGATTAAAAACCAATTGATTAACTTGATCTTACTAATCTTACTACATTCACTACAGGATACACTTCATTCTATTATATGCCAAAACTTGATTTGTATAGTTTGCTGATGGTAATTGGATTGTTTATTTGATCTACCTCAACTCGTCACGCTAAAGACAGGAGAGTATTCATTCTGTGAAACGAAGTCACTAAGTTTATCAAGTAGAGTATATGTTTTATTCATTGATATGATCTTCCTCAACTCACTACTTTTATTGCAGGCGCCTTTTCATTCTATAAGTCAAATCTTTTGAGTTTATCAAGTAGAATAGTATTTAATTCAAGGATTTGATCTTCCCCAACTCACTACTATACATCTTGGATGTGATTCCTTCACAGAAACAAATCATATAACTCTATCAAGTACTAATTTGTCTTGTCTTTCTAAATTGATGTGCCTTTCTCAAATGAACACCTTTCACTGGACTCAGATAAAACTAGTAGGACATTTCATTGTATCATTATTTCATCAATAACAAGCGACTCTGCTTCATCTCGTTTAAAGGACATTATTATTAATGAAAGACATTGATGATCCCTTCATTCCTGTTTTCTCACATATTATAAGCTAAAGCGTACTATCTATATGAATAGTACAAATTAAGAATATGTATACATGTGACTGATAGAAACAAGAATACAATACACCATTCTTATCTAAACTTATACGCGATTAACTGCCAATATATCATTCATTTTGTATATTAATCATATATAGTTCCACTATTGTTTGAACTCCCTTATATAAGATTTCTAAAGGTTTAAACAAGAATGACATCTATTGATTATGAACAGTTATGGCTATCTCGATTAATTCAAATAAACTATCGAAACTGTTTCATAGGGTTGTTTCAAAAAAAAGGGTTAACAGTGAATGGAAAATGGATAACAAGTATATTAACAAATGAGGTTTGCCAATATCGATACATTCAATACAATATACTAACAAAAGAATTGAAGATGAGTAGGAAGGGTGATAAAGACTTTGATTACACTTCCATATCTTCATCCAATATAGAATCCAATTCAATAATGGATATATCAAATGATGGATTACGTTGGGAAGGTTCTTCTTTAAAGAATGTTCCTTTTGGTTATGGATC
>CAZTXU010000064.1:0-3558 GCA_964617705.1 uncultured Muribaculaceae bacterium | reverse complement strand
TAATATTGAATTTGAAAATGAATATGAATGTCATAATATAAAAAGAGTTGCTAAGATCAATGAGCAAATTTTTACTAAAGAAGAATTTCAAATTATAAACGATGTAAAAAAATTTTTTGAAAAATATAAATCAAGAGAAATTGTAGATTTTTCGCATGAAGAAAAAGCATTTATTGAAACAGAATTTTATAAAAAGATTAGTTATGATTATGCTTTTGATATTGATCGTGTATTGTAGTATTTAAATAAATAAAGTTTTATCAGGTTAAAGACATAAAAAAAATTAAAATTTCTTTTAATCCATTTATTTATATGAGATTAATTAACTTTTTACAGTAAAAATTTGGATTTTTGATAAAAATATGATAATCTTATTTTAGTTAGGTTGTGATATTTATGGCTAGACCAAGTAAAAGAAGATTTGAATTAGAAATTAGACAAATAAATTATATTAAAAAATTATTAGAAATAGATAAAATTGAAGATGTAGATAAAGCTGCTATGAAAAGATTAAAAAACAATTTAAAAAAAATTAAAGATATGCGAGTTAAAGGAAAAACTAAATTTAAGATATGGGATATCATCATATGTAGTATTTTAGCAGTTTTATTTGGTGCACAAGATTGGGAAGATATTCATGATTTTGTAGATGATCACTATAATTGGTTAAGAGAATTTCTTTTATTAACTG
Organism: uncultured Muribaculaceae bacterium; assembly: GCA_964617705.1. GTDB lineage: Bacteria > Bacillota_I > Bacilli_A > RF39 > UBA660 > Faecisoma. The sequence goes on along the minus strand of CAZTXU010000064.1, from coordinate 2,867 downwards.
GTGGAATTCCTTGTGCTAAAACATATGAAAGAGTTTTTTCGATAATCGATTCACGTGAGCTAGAAAATATATTAAATGATTTTATTATGTCATTTAATATTAAATCAAACCTGGAGAAAGATATAATTAATTTGGATGGTAGAATTAGTAGAGGAAGTTCAAGACAAGAAACAGAATATCAAGATAAAATAAAACCATTAAATGTTTTAAATGCATATTCAAATAAATATGGCATTTGTTTAGCAAGTGAAATGATTGAAGAAAAAAGTAATGAAATACCAACTATACCTGAAATTTTAAAAAGATTTAAGGTTAAAGGAAATATAATAACTTGGGATGCATTAAATACACAAACAGAAAATATTAAGGCAGTTATAGCTTTAAAAGGAGATTATGTTGTACCAATCAAGGGTAATCAGGGAAATTTCTATACTGATTTAATCGATTATTTTGATGAAAAGAAATTAGAAACAATTAAAGCAGGTAATTCTGAATCAGCATATTTAGATTATTATGAAAAAAGAGGTAGTAAATCAATACACTATGAATATTTTCAAACCACAGATGTTAATTGGTATTTTGATAAGAAAAAGTGGGAGAAATTAAATTCAATAGGTGTTGTAAAAAAGACAATAGATGATAATAAAGAAATAAAGGTAGAAATGAGATATTATATTTCAAGTTTATTTTGTAATATTAATTTATTTTCTAATGCAATAAGAAATCATTGGTCCGTTGAAAATAAATTACATTGGCATTTAGATTTTACATTTAAACAAGATAATAATACAACATCAAATAAAATGGCATTAATGAATTTAGAGTTAATTAACAAATTTTGTTTAGCTATATTAAATAGAGTAAAACCATTTTATAACAACATAAGTTTGAAACGAATTAGAAAGATAATATCATATAATTTTGAGAAATCATTAATAAATTTAATGTGTTATTTATCACTAAGTTAAAAAAGTAAATTTTATATAATAAAACATAGATAATCCCATATAAAATATGAGATAAATCTATGTTTGCAATTATTTTCATGTCTTTAACCTGAAGTTTTATTAGGGCAACCGCATAAAATAATAGAAATTAGTATTCAGATGGAATAACATTGAATATTAATTTTTTTATATTATTTAAATCATGATTATATAAAGTGAGTTTCTTATTGAAACTTAGTTTAGCATTAAAAGGATCAAGTTTTGTAAGATTGTAACAAATTTTACGAATAGTAGATAAGTTTTTAAGTGCTTTTTCCTCTTTGCAAAGACTCCAATCTTCACGGAAATGAACATCTAAAATCCAATGTAAATTATTTTCGATAGACCAATGACCTCTTACTACTCTCGCAAACTCTTCACCAGTTAATTTTAAATCAGAAATATAATACTTTTCTTGAATAGAAACTTTATCATTTATTTCACGATAATTTCTAGTCATTCCTATCATGCTTATATTTTGCCAATTTTCTTTTCCATATAACCAATCAATGTCATAAATTAAATAATGTTCTCTTCGTTCTATTCTACCATGGTCTTTATCAGTGGTAATATATGTAACTACTTTTTTTCTTTCTAAATTGTCATTTAAAACATAATCAAAATAATCCTTGATATCTAAATAAAAATTCTTCTTATTTTCTTTTACCGCAAGACAATAATGACCACCTTTTTCTATAATTTTTTTTGCAATATCTTTTTGGCATCCCATTGCATCAATTGTAATGATACAATCTTCGATATTAATTAAGTCTAATAAATCTGGAATAGCAGTTATTTCATTTGATTTATCATTTACTTTAACTCCAGCAATAGAGATACCTAAATCTTGTAAAAATGCTGAAACGATATAAGGGGTATTACCACCATTAATTTTATCAGTCGCACTTTTAATAGCCTTTCCATCAATAGGTATAAGTTTGTATTTATTGTTTAATTGTTTATTTTTTTCTTTTACTATATTTTCTACCCACTTAACAAAAATCCTCATAAATTCTTCAGGATCAATTAAGGAATATATTCTAAGTAATGTATCTGGAGATGGTGTACCATATTTTAAATTTAATTCTTTATTAAAATATTCTTCATTTAATTTTAAGAAGAAAGCAATGTTTTCAGCATCATAGTGCCCTGCCAAAATACCAAAAATAGTCATTACGATACAATCAGTTAGTTCATGCTTTAAACCTCTTGTATCTCTTGTATCCGTTAATTCATTAAAACATATAATTAAATCATTCATTTTTTTCAACTTCCTTTATTATATATATATTTTATCGTATTTTTTGTATATGTACAAATTTTATTGACTTTTTTTATGCGGTTGCCCTACATCCTTGTCCGAAAATATAGACAAAAAAATAAAAAAGTGATAAAATTAAATTATGAAGGAATAATTTGAGGAAAGAAGTGAAGTTATGAATTCAGAAAAACTACAAAATTTATTATTAAACGCAATAGATAAAAAAGGTATTTCTCAAAGAGAACTTGCTAGATTAAGTGGAATAAGTAGAAGTACGTTAAATGATATTGTTAACGGAAAAATAAAAAAGATCAAATTAGATGCTCTTTATCAAATATCAAATATATTGGAATTAAATTTAGAAAACTTGCTTGAAGCATGTGGTTTTAAGAGTGTATTAAAATCTTTAAATGCTGATAGATATGCAGGAATGTCGGATAGACAATTAAAAGAAAAATTGGACGAATATCAACAGTCTGAATTAAGTTTGTTAGATTGGGCTGCACAAAAGAGAAAGAAATCTAATGAAGTAGGGAAAAGACTCTTTGATATTCAAAATAAAATTGAAATGTCTGAACAATTAAATAAGAATTATACTAAAAAAGAAATATCTGAAGATA
>CAZTXU010000063.1:0-3576 GCA_964617705.1 uncultured Muribaculaceae bacterium | reverse complement strand
AGGAGCTTGTGTGAGGCTGCTGGACGTAGTGTCGGAGTTACAGAAGGACTTGATTCCAATTACAATTCAAATTCAAATAGTTAGTCAAATGTTAACTAAGAACACTTCTGAACAGGCGTCATTCAGGAATGTAATCTAAACAAATCAAGCATTTTCTTAAAGCAATCATTTGCTTCGTTAAATAAAGAGCCGGTAGTCAGTCGGAATTTACTCCATCAGAGCAATGACTCGGTTTGAAAGCATAACTGACACTCACTTATAGACAGATGGGACGAAGGAATTTAGGGATAGAGAATCTATACCCCGTTAGACATGAGAGGGTCATCACTGTAAGAATATGAGTTTACCACAAGGCCAGAAAAAAATACCAATAGCAGACGTCTAGCTTTGCTATACTCATTTTCTGAAAAAATCGGCACTTGATGCCGCAATCTGTCAATAACTACGCTTTACTATTCCAATAGCAAAAATGAAAATTGAAGAAAAACGGAGAAAACGAGAGGTATTTAAAGAAAATCGTAAGATTATATAGAGAGGAGTCAGTTAGATGGTTAATCGATTTTTGAAAATATTAATAATGATGTTGGCTTTGTTACTATTTACATCGTGTGAGGACAGAAAAGAATCTGATGACATGTCGATAATTCAACTTGAAAAAAATGCTGAATTGCTCGATTATACTTTTGATTCTATGGTAAATCCAAATCTCATTGAGTGCAATAAGATATTGGGAGTTACTGATAACGAAGTGATCATTAATGGATGGCAATTTGCACCAAATGATGAATTTTTAGTTGAATCAATTGTATCAGGCGCAGAATCTGAAACATATTCATTTGCTGTAAATCAGTCTGATAGAAGAATCGACAATTTCCTTGATTATCATGGGAAAGTGTATGCTCTTTCTCGGTGCCGGGATGATTTATATTTTTCAGTATATGATGGCAACGGGAATGAATTAAGCAATTTAAAACTGGATCATTTGGTAAATGATTTTTGCGTTGAAAATGACATCTTGTATACAATGGACTGTACAGGTGCTAAAATCAGAACTTATTCTTTAACACTGGAGCATATAGCTGAATATGATATCGATGTAAAGTATGATGGATATGTTTTATTTCCTCAGAAAATCTGCGTTTCAAAATCCGGTCTTATTTATTGTTTGTTATATAATAAGATACTTGATAATTATAAGATCGTAACAGCAGGAGAAAACAATAAGGTTATACTTGACAGCATTAATGACATTTCCAATGTAGAGAACATATATAACACTGGACAGGATACACTTTATATCTGTGGTAAGTCTTCTGAAACTGAAATGTTAATAGATGAAATTGATTCAGAAGGAAATATAATTAATTTAATAGAGATTCCAGACTGCTGTATTGTATATTGCGTTACTGAGTCAGGTAACATTATATATTCGAATGGAAATGGATTGTATGAATACAATGGTGGGAAGATAAATGAATTGATTTCTGACGAAAAACTAGAAGGATTTTCATTTGCTAATGTATCAACGTATGAAAACAATATAGTTGCTTATTATAGTAGTGCCATCAATGATAGTGGTGAATCAATAATAGAAATAAATAATGGTAAAGTAAAAAATACGTTTCACTTTGATGGGTTTATTAAAGATTATTATTTCTGTAATGGGAAGTTATACATTATCGAACAAGTAAATGATGAAAGCTATGTTAAATGTATTCATAATGATAAAGTAGAGAAAACCATCATAAAGTTCTTCGCTGACGAGTTCATTCCATTACAATTAGCTGTAACGGATGATGACCTAATAGTTGTGTTTAGAGTTTCACCAACTAATTCGGAACGACGATTAAGTTTATATAATAATGATGGAGAACTGCTTAAGGATGAAAATGTTGATTATCTACCTAATGATTTGTTGTTTGCAAATGGAGCGGTTTTAGCGATTACAGATGAAATGATATTCCAAATAGAAAAAAATTTAAAAACTGAAATTCAGCAAATTGATATTTCTGATTTTTCTGCTGACGCAATGTTTTTTTCTGGCAATTCAAATTATGATTTTTTAGTTGCAGATAAAGGTTTGCTTTTAAGTTATAATATAAAAAAATCTGAATTTAAAGTGCTTGTTAATGATGAAAAAGCTGCGGATTATCCGGTATATTCGGCTTATATAACTGATGAAAATAAATTATATATAACGTCTAAAGGCGGTTTGTATATAGGGACAATTTCTGATAATAAATTAATAAATAACGGTGATGAGAAAGAAATAATCAAGCTGGCGTATTTTTATAATCAAGATACAAACAAAAATATAATATCACAAGTAAAAGAATTCAATAACAATTCAAAATACAAAATTGAAATAACTAAATATGATTCGAGTACAGATAATTTAATCAATACTTTCGATGCGGATATATTATCAGATGATATTCCGGATATTATCATAGCAGATCAGGATTTTAATCCACAAAAGTACTTACGTAGTGGTTTGTTTGCAAATCTCTATGATTTAATGAATTCTTCAGAAACAGAACTGATGAAGCAAAATGTTCTTGAGGCATTTACAAGAGAAAATGATTTATACATGATGCCTGTAGTATATATCTATGACATTGTAGCGACTAAAGAAAATGTTGACGCAGAAAATATGGATGAATATATGGATAAAATTTCTGATACAGAAGAACCAGGAACAGCAATGCTGTATCAGCCAAATTATGAACGCTTTATAAAAAGTTATCTATCTACAAAGATTGAAAATGAAGAAAAATTAAACATTAGTAATGAAGATATTAGTAGACTGGTAAAATTCTTTTATAATTATGGAAGAACGATGGAAGAGTGCGAATTGGAGGACTTAGAGCAGATATTTTCTATGAATGTTGAATCGTGTGAAGATTTTTATATTAACGCAAGATATGATGAATATAAAATGTATGATTATGGGTATCCAGGGGTAAGTGGAATAGTATCCCCGGTTATAGGCGTTTACATTACTGAGAAATGTGACAACAAAGAAGAGGTATGGAAGTTCGTTACAAGTTTAATAAATGCTCCGGATATACTTGAAAATAACGGAATGGAAGGCGCATCAATTTTAAAGAATAGCAAATCTGCTTATTCCGAAGAGACTAATTTAGAAGTTCCATATGAGTGTGCGGAGATTTATAATAATTTAATAAATGGGCGTTGGATAAGTTGCTTTAGCAATAATGACATCGCCTCGATTATTGAGGAAGAAATTTCTTATCTGTATGATATGACAGCAGAAGAAAAAAGTAAATCTTTGCTTAGTAAACTGGAGAAGTATTACTGTGAAATTAATTGATGCCAAAGTTTAAAAGAATGCATCATTCATCATACCAATATTTAGCGACATAGTTTCGCTTTTATGCCGCGAAAGCCACTTGATAATGAGAAGATAGGCTGGTAGCCAGGCAGCACAGCCTTTAGGCGATGCCTGCCTCGGCGGACAGAATATCATGCTGACAGAGGCTCATTGTCAAGTGGACCGTGGAATAAATGCGTGCCTTGGTGGGTGAGATTGGTGTTACCCACTACAAACGGCGA
>CAZTXU010000062.1:0-3611 GCA_964617705.1 uncultured Muribaculaceae bacterium | reverse complement strand
CATTGTATCATTATAGCCAAATTTAATCATTTTTTTTGAACTTTCTTTTTCAAAAACTAAAAAAGAGGACAAATCATTATTAGGTGTGATATAAGTGATTTTAACATCTTTATTTTTGACTCTTTTTCTTAATCCTACCGATTTTAACTCAACAGCGATTACTTCAGTTGCTCCCATATCTATAGCTAAATTAATTGGTGTTGTGTCGTAATACCCACCATCTACTAAAATTTCATTTTCATGTTTTTGGGGTTTGAAAACGGGAAAACAAGTTGCTGAAGCAATAATATATTTTTTTAATTCTTCGGGATTTAATTTATTTTTTAAAGCAATAATTGGTTTTAATTTGTGTAAATCAAAAGCAATTACTCCAAAATCTACATTAGAACTATATATTTTTTTAGGGTTATATGATTTTGATACTATTTTAGATATTTTTTTAGTATCAATCCCACCATTTATAATTTTTTCAAAGTATTTGTTTTTTAAAGTTTTATCATCAGTTATATCATTAAAATCTTCAAATAATTTATCATAACTTATATGTTTCCAAAGCCATAAACATTTAAATAATTCATCTTGAACCATTAATATTCCATTTAAAGCCCCGATTGATGTGCCTGTTACAATATCATATTTGATGTTTAATTTTTTTATTGCTTTATAAACTCCAGCTTGGTAAGCTCCTTTTCCCCCACCGCCAGATAGAACAATAGCTTTCATTTTATCCTTTCCTATAAATTCCGAATTTAATGTTTTTATTGTATTTAAATTCGTTATTTACAACTAATACTCGATTACCGATTAAATCATTATATACGTATAATTTATCGTTAACTAAATAATAAATACTATTTTCAATATAGAAACTATTAATACTATTTACATTGAATAAGTATACTAAATTATCATCTTGGAAATTTTTTCTATATACTTCATAATGATTAGAAACTTTTTTATATAAATAATAAAATCCTACTTCTTCTCCTACTTTATCTATTTTAGCAAATTTATCGTTTTTATATTCTATGTTATTATTTATGAAATATTTTTCATTTAATGCCTCTTTTACACTAATTTCTGTCCAACCATTGTTGTAATAAACTACATCACTATTAGCGTTTGATATTAAAGAAATTGTATTTTTATCTGTATTTATTTCATATTGTTTTTTGTTTTCTTTATCATAAACATATACTTTACCATCAATAGTTCCTTGAATATAACTATCAAATGATATTTTATTGTCAGATATAACTTCTTTTGTTGTTCTTTTTATTAAATCTATTATATAAAATTTATTAAAATTGTATTTTTCATTATAATCAGCAACTACATAATATTTATCAATAAAAGTAGCTAATTTTTGATTATATGTATCTTTATCAAAAACATTAACTGAGTGGAATGATGATAAAAAGTTTTTACTTACTGTCATTATTCCTTTATAAGTATTGAATCCTAAATAATATTTTTCTATTAAACCATTTTTATTAAATTTTATATTATTTGATTCAACATAATCTAAATTATCTTTAAAATTATTAGAATCATATCCTTCTATTTTGTTTAGTTTATCTATAATATTATCATTAGTATTATTAGCTAAATAATATATTCCATTTTTTAAACATAAAGCATCAGTTAAAATTTCGTTGTTTTTAAATATTGGAAGTATACATTTATAAGTATTATCAGATATATATTTAATATCTGTAATTACTTTTTGGTGTTTGGAAAAATCATAAAATATTTGAAATGTATAATCGTTGTTATCTACGTTAATTTTAAAGTAATAGTTATCTTCACTATCTTTTAAATTAAAAGTTGTTTTTTCATATATTTCAAAAATATGATCATTTTTTATTGTGTATGTTTCATCGCCACCTTTTCCAAATATATTAAATAATATTTGGATTCCAAAATAAAATATAAATAATACTATTAATAATTCTAACATCTTTTTCAATTAAATCACCTACTATAGTTATTTTACCAAATTTATTATTAAAAATCCATACTTTTACAAACTTTTAATTTATATTAAAAAAAACTGATAAAATTTTGTTTTATCAATTTTTTATTTATATTTTTTAATGATAATTCAAATATTTTATTAGAATTATCTTATTAAATGTGTTGGTTTTCTTATTTTTAGAAATTCTTTCTTGATATTGTACCACCAGTATAAGTTACAGAACCACCATCATTATATACACCGTAGTATCTACTAGAAGAGTTTCTAATCGTTCCAGATGACATAATAAATGTTCCTGTACTTTGATTATATACTGTAGGATATGAACCATTACTACTTATATTTGCGGTTCCTTGAACATTTAAAGTTCCATGATTGTTAACAACATTCGTATTTCCTGTTGTAGTTAGGGTTCCTCCTTTAATGTACATAATTCCTGTACTACCATTAACTACCGTAACATTTGTACTACTATTACTTATATTTGCAGTCCCTTCAATACTTACATTTCCAGAATTATTTATCGCACTACTATTAGTAGAAGTTATAGTTCCTCCTAATATATTAACAGTTCCATTTGATGAATTACCTATTGCAGAATTATTAGTTGAGGTTACGGTTCCTCCTAATATATTTATAGTTCCTGTACTTTGATTATATACTGTAGGATATGATGAACTACTACCACTTATTTTTGCAGTCCCTTCAATACTTACAGTTCCAGAATTATATATTGCTCTATTATTAGTTGCAGCTAAAGACCCATTTTGAAGTTTCAATATGGCACCTTCATTAACCGATGTACGTCCATATAATGTATATTCATTTAGATCTAAATTTATATTTTTTCCTTTTATAAATGTCACATCTTCTGTAGTATTTTTTAATAATTTAATATTTGTTAAAGTTCCAGAATTATTTGCTGAATCTGCTGCTTCAACTAATGAAGCATAATAATATGTGTTATTTACCAAAGCAACTGGTTCAAATATTGTTACATTAACACTCGCCGCTGTTGATAACCCATTGTTAGCTGTTGCTGTACATGTAATAGTATGTGTACCAGCATTTAAACTTGAAGTATTAGTTATATTGCATGTATAACTTGCTCCTCCACTTATCCCATAAGTTGGATTATAAAAGTAAGTTTTAGCATCAACACTATCTCCAACTTTAACTTTAAATGTTCCTGTCTTGGCAGTTAATGTTGGTTTTGTTTTATCTACTTTTACTGAATATGTTCTAGTTGAAGTATTACCAGCATTATCTTTTGTTGTTATAGTTACTGTTGTTCCACTAGTATTACTTGTTATACTACTTACATTACTTGATGTACTAGCGTGTCCTGATAATGAATCACTACCATTTGCTACATTTACTGTTACATTACTTGTATACCAACTATTACTTCCTAAAGTTCCAGTAAATGTTGCTGTTCCGGCTGTTGGTTTTGTTTTATCTACTTTAATAGTATGAGTTTTTGTTGTAACTGCTCCTGTTTCGGTATTAGTTGATGTTACTATTACATCTGTTCCAGCGGTATCTTCAGTTATACTATTTATATTTAGTGTTGATGATACTCCTTCTACATCTGTTACACTTAAATTAACATCACTTACATACCAACCATTAT
>CAZTXU010000061.1:0-3787 GCA_964617705.1 uncultured Muribaculaceae bacterium | reverse complement strand
AATATCAATGATGTTTACATCCAAATAATTTAACAATGTAGCACAGGAATGTCGAAGTCCGTGTAATGGTATGATTGGCAATTCTTCAAATCCTTTCATTTTGGCTTCAACCTCATTTTCTTTTACCCATTTATTATACTTCTTCAAATGACGTTTAAAAAATTGATATGGTGTGCTTCGTCCCATCAAAGTTCCATCCGCTTGAATAAATATATTTCCTTTCCCTTTCCACGCATCTCCCATTTGAAATTTTTTTAGATTATATTCTTTACGATATTGTTTCAACAATGGAAGAACCTTTGTAGGAAATTGAACTGTCCTAATAGAAGTAGCAGTTTTAGGATTTTTATATGCAACTCCATTTTCAACTTTACCGACAGACTTCGTTATAGATATTTCTCTTTTTACAAAATCAATATCATCCCAATGTATTGCCAACGTTTCTCCTTTACGAAAACCACAATATAAAGATAATGTGTAAAATACTTTTAATTGTGTAGGTACTTCGTGGGATTCTGTATAATCTTTAACATAATAAGGTTTACCTGTGTCATCAATTCTTCGATGGCCTTTATAAACCGTTTCATACACCAAATCTAACGATTTTAGAAACATTAAAGATTGTTGTGGTGTAAAATACTTTATTTCTTTATCTAAATTTTCCTTTTTAGGAATTTTAGCATTTTGACACGGATTGATTTCAATGATATTCCAACGAATGGCAGTTTTAAACATACCACTTAAAACATTTGCGTGTTTCTTGATAGTACCATATGCACAAGTATCAACCATAGTTTTGTAAAAGTTCTCAATCAATGGTGTTTTGATGTTTCCGATTCTATATCCTTTGAAATAAGGAATCAGCCTTTTTCTTAACATATTCTTATAACTTTCATAGGTACTGTATGCCAATTCATCTTTCATACTTTCAATCCATTTTTCTGCAAAATCTTCAAAACTCATTTTTTCAGAATCAAAGTCATGTCCGTATTTAATTTTATCTTCCATATTCATTGCATACTTTATTGCTTCTTTTTCCTGTTGTTTTGGTGTTGCTGACTGATTAACGGAATATGTAAAATTCTTCACTAGCTTATTTCCTGCTTTATCATACCCCATACATATAACAATACGATAGACAATCCTGCCACTTTTATGTTCAACTCTTTTTACTGATGCCATATTTTTACATCCTTTCTCACTTTTAAACGCCTCATATTGATTGTATTATATATTATTATTGTGCCGAAGTACACTGTTATTTTCCGTCACCAGTATTCAAATACTCAATAAATTTTTCGTAATTGATTAAAAATTTCTTTCCGGCTTTGATATATACAATTTTATTTTCATGGCATAAGCCTACAATATGACGGTAAGAGAAGTGGGTTTCATCCATAATTTCTTTAATTGTTTTCATCATAGGTGCCTTTATTGTCATTTCTTGATTCTTCATTTTATTTTATTGTCCCTTTCCTATTTTATTGTATAAATTCATCTGAATCGCTATTGTTTTATCAATCTATAACACTGGGTTGAATTTTTAACCCTTTTTACAATTCTCAATTTATTTGCCTTCTGGGACACTTTTTTCTTCATCTGTAAGATACTATCAACGGATAACTAAAAATCTATTTTACTCACAATACATCTTGTCATCTTTATATCTAATCCAAGGACAAGATTAAAAAATACAAAATGCTTCAAATCTCTTATTTGAGTAGTTCTATGTACTAAAATTTGAATTTCATAGACGTTTTCTAATATTTTTACTTAAATAATTTAATGTATCAAATTATTCATATTTTGAATAAATTTCATATGTTTTTTTAACCACACGATTTTTTAAACGCTGTAATCGTCATTAAGCAATCAACAGGTAAATCAAACTTTTCCACATATCTTCTAGTATCTCTAGCAGAATTATTTGTAACACCTTTCCATTCCATATATTTTTTTAATGCTCGTTGCAACACTCTTGAATCGGGAATCAGTTCTCTTTCTTTTGCGATTGCTTCAATCGGACTTCCCATTTCTGTCATTGTTTCAAATAGCTTTTTGGTACAATATTTTAAGTATGGTTTTATAGATTTCTCAATAATCTCATTCCAAAATATTCTTTTATATTCCCGAAAAATCTCAACTATGTTTTTGGCTAAAAGAACATCAGATAATGTTCGTTTATCTTTAAACAATTTTTTTAAAGTTCGTTCAACCAAAACAAATTCGATCCGTAGTAAATCCTGTGGAATATCATCTATTGGAAGATTATATTTAATACGTTCCTTTGTAATTTGTTCTGATTTGTTATAGCATTTACATACCCAATAATGTGGTTTTCTTGTTATAACAGAATGACTTTCTTCTTTGAAACTTTCTAAATCTTGTTTGTTCTTACCAACATATTTGACATTATCAAACTCACTGGAAAGAGTAGCATGACACAATAAATTCAAAACATCATTTACAGTAGCATTACCACTAACTTGTTGAGTAATATTTACTTCAATTTTGTTAACTTGTGTATTTAAACAATTATTGAAAATTCTTCCTAACTGTTCAATGCAATCATTTCTAATCATATCTAAATTGATACTTTCAAAAATTGAATATGGCATAATATTATTGCCACGTACAAATTTGGGAAGATTTATCTGAATAATTGCTTTCCCATTCTTTGCTTCAACACTTCCATATGTAAAGCCCTTTGCATTGACTAGAGGTTGCTTTTGTAAATCTTTCATATCTTTTCCTGTTAATGCCAATTCGAATTCTAAATTATCTAATCCTTGTTTCGCTTGCTTTTTTACCACTCTAGTTTTTTCTGCCATTTATAATTCCTCCAATTGTGTATTATTTAAAATTTCTTTTAATATACGGATTTCTTCCAAACTTAAAGAAATGCCTTTTAATTCCGTTTTTATACCATTTTCATCAACCTTGTAATTTCTAATGTCATAAACAGGTTTTTTCCCGTTCCAAGAAACAAAATTTATTTCTTTAGTATATTTCCCATTTTTTAGATTTCCGATATGTTTTATGATTTCACATTTCACGTTCCTTGCAGTCATAATGTTACCACCTTTCCTTATATATTTTGGGGCAACAAAAAAAGAGAAGCCCACTTCACCCAACTAGGTAAACTTTGCTTCTCTTAAGCACTCTAATTAATATAGGACTCTTGTCCTTAACTCTTTTAATATTATAACATATTTGTGACACGTTGTAAATTTATTTTTTATTTTATTGCATTTCTGATTTTATCTAGGCATAATTTATCATTTCTATGTGTCCTAAAATTTATCTGGTTTATGTTTTTATAACTTGATACATATTTTTATTATCTATTATCAAAACGTCCTCTATGTGTCAATTTGTGCTTTCTATCAATAAATATTTAAAACAGTATTACAATAGTATAATTCTTGTTTTGATACCTACTTTTTCTTTGCTTAAAATAACAAAAAAAGTAATAACACATTGGTTTGTTGATTTTTCAAAAATAATAAAGACCTTTCAAAAAATAAATTCTTGAAAAGCCTTTACTTATAAGGTTCTTTAAAGCTGTCTAGGGGACTTGAACCCCCGACCTCCGCCTTACCAAGGCGACGCTCTACCGACTGAGCCAAGACAGCTTAGTATTATGTTTGCCAAACCCGTAAGAATATTCTTACCAAGGCGACGCTCTACCGACTGAGCCACAGCAGCATTCCAAAAGAAATATTATCATATTTCTTGAATATTTACAATGCAATCATTTATTTTGTGAATAAAAAATATGAATGGT
>CAZTXU010000060.1:0-3796 GCA_964617705.1 uncultured Muribaculaceae bacterium | reverse complement strand
TATTAGAATTAATAAAAAGTAATGGCTGAAGAATAGCTGAAGCAGGAGAATTTACAAAAAAAGCTTTTTTAAATGGTCGAATTAATTTAATAAAAGCAGAAGGAGTTATGGATTTAATAAATTCTCAAACAGAAAAAGAAAGAAAAATGGCTATTAATCAAATAAGTGGTAATGTAACAAAATTAATAGAATCATTAAGACAAAAAATAATAGAAATTCTTGCTAACATAGAAGTAAATATAGATTATCCCGAATATGAAGATATTGAAGAATTAACAATTGATATTTTAAAACCAAAATTAGATGAAATAAAAATTGAAATAGAAAAAATAATAAAAGAAAGTAAAGATGGAAAAATAATTAAAAATGGTATCAATACAGTTATAATAGGAAAACCAAATGTTGGAAAAAGTAGTATATTAAATAATTTATTAGAAGAAAATAAAGCTATTGTAACTTCAATTGCTGGAACTACTAGAGATTGTGTTGAAGGACAAGTAAGTATTGAAGGAATCATATTAAATATAATAGATACAGCAGGAATTAGAGAAACAGATGATATTGTAGAAAAAATAGGCGTTAATAAAAGTATAGAATTAATATCTAAATCAGATTTAGTATTATATGTTTTAAACAATAATGAAAAATTAGATAATGAAGATATCATATTATTAGAAAAAATAAAAAACAAACCATATATTGTAATTGTTAATAAAATAGATTTAGAAACAAAATTAGATTTAAATAAACTAAATTTAGAAAATATTGTATATATGAACGCTTTAAATAATAAAGGAACTGATGATTTAAAAAATAAAATAAAAGAACTATTTAATTTAGAAAAAATAGATAATAATAATTTTAATTATATAACTAATGCAAGAGAATTATCTAAATTAAATCAAGCTTTAACATCTATTTTAGAAGTATACAAAGGAATAGAAAATAATGTTCCTATTGATTTATTAGAAATAGATTTAAAAAAAGCTTGGGAACTATTAGGAGAAATAATTGGTAAAACTTATAGTGATGAGCTAATCGATCAATTATTTAGTCAATTTTGTTTAGGAAAGTGATATTATGAAATATGAAATAATTGTTGTTGGAGGAGGACATGCAGGTTGTGAAGCTGCTTTAGCTTCTTCAAAAAAAGGACATAAAACTTTATTAATAAGTGGTCGAATTGAAAATATAGCTACAATGCCTTGTAATCCATCAATTGGAGGTTCAGCTAAAGGAATAGTTGTAAGAGAAATAGATGCTCTAGGAGGAATGATGGGTAAAATAGCTGATTTAAGCCAGATTCAAATGAAAATGTTAAATTATGCTAAAGGACCAGCTGTTCAAGCTTTAAGAGGACAAATAGATAAAATAACATATCCTAAAAAAATGTTAGAAACATTAAAAAATCAAGAAAATTTGGATATTTTAGAAGGAATAGTAGAAGATTTAATAATAGAAAATAAAACAGTTAAAGGTATTATTTTAGAAGATTCAAAAGAAATAAGAAGTGATATTGTTATATTAACAACAGGAACCTATTTAAAATCAGATATTTTAATTGGAAATACTCGTCATAGAGAAGGACCACATGGCGAAAAACCAAGTCAACATTTAAGTGATAATTTAAAAAATTTAGGTTTTAAAATAATAAGATTAAAAACTGGAACCCCACCAAGAATTGATAGAAGTAGTGTTGATTTTAACAAAATGAAATTAGAAAATGGAGATAATATAAAAAGATGGTTTAGTTTTGATGATAAAAATGATTATGATTTATCTTTACAACAACCATGTTATTTAATTTATACTAATAAAAATACCCATGATTTAATTAATGAAAATTTAAATAAATCTAGTATGTATGGTGGGTTAGATGATATAAAAGGAGTAGGTCCTAGATATTGTCCATCAATTGAAGATAAAATAGTTAGATTTAAAGATAAAGAAAGACACCAACTTTTTTTAGAGCCAGAAAGTATATATTATGATGAATTATATTTACAAGGTTTTTCCACTAGCATGCCAAAAGAAATACAAGAAAAAATGGTTCATAGTTTAGAAGGATTAGAAAACGCTAAAATAGTAAAATATGCTTATGCAATTGAATATGACGCTATTGATTCAACTCAACTAAATAGATCTTTAGAAACAAAAATAATTAAAAATTTATTTACAGCTGGCCAAATAAATGGAACAAGTGGATATGAAGAAGCAGCTTGTCAAGGATTAATTGCTGGAATCAACGCTTCATTAAAATTAGAAAAAAAATGTCCATTGATTTTAAATAGAAATGAAGCATATATCGGAGTTTTAATTGATGATTTAGTAACTAAAGGAGTAAGAGATCCTTATAGATTATTAACTTCAAGAGCAGAATATCGATTATTATTAAGACATGATAATGCTGATTTAAGATTAAGAAAGTATGGTTATGAAGTAGGTTTAATTGATAAAGAAAAATATCAAAAATTAATCGAAAAAGAAAATAAGATAGAAGAAATATCATTAAAATTAAAAGAAATTAAATTAAATCCAAATAATTCTAATAATGAATATTTATTGAATTTAAATTCGACAATTTTAAAAGAAAAAACAACATTATATGATTTAATTAAAAGACCAGAAATAAGATTTAATGATTTAATGAAATACCACAATTTAGAAGTAGAAAATGAAATAATCGAACAAGTAGAAATTAATATAAAATACGAAGGATATATTAAAAAAGCTTTAAAAGAAGCTGAAAAATTAGTAGAATTAGAAAATAAAAAAATACCAGATAATATAAATTATTATAAAGTACCTAATTTAGCAAGTGAAGCAAAACAAAAATTAAGTGAAATAAGACCAACTTCATTAGGTCAAGCTCTTAGAATAAGCGGTGTGAATCCTGCAGATATATCTATATTAAGTATTTATTTAAAAAGAGGTTTTTATGAATGAGAAACAATTTATTGAAGAATTAAAAATAGATTATGATTCAGAAAAAATGAATAAATTAAAAAAATATTATGAAATATTGATAGAAAAAAATAAGGTAATGAACTTAACTGCTATTACAGAATTAGAAGAAGTTTATTTAAAACACTTTTATGATAGTTTAACAATAACCAAAATAATAGATTTAAATAAATTTGAAACATTTTGTGATATAGGAACAGGAGCAGGATTTCCAGGAGTAGTAATAAAAATATTTTATCCTCATTTAAAGGTAACTCTTATTGAATCATTATCTAAAAGAGTAGATTTTTTAAATTATTTAATTAAAGAATTAGATTTAAAAGATATCAAAGTTATTAATACTAGAGCAGAAGATTATGCTAGAAAAAATAGAGAATTATTTGATGTAGTAACCGCACGAGCAGTTGCTAATATAAATATATTATTAGAATATAGTATACCACTTGTTAAAGTTAATAAATATTTTATTGCTATGAAAGGAAAAAAAGAAGAAATTAGTTCATCTGCATTAAAATTACTTGATATAAGTATTGATGATATATCTTCATTTAATTTATTAAATGGTAATGAAAGAACTTTATATTTATTTAAAAAAAATCAAAAAACTTCAATTAAATATCCTAGAAAATATAATGAAATAAAAAAGAAAAATTTATAATTTTAAAAATTTTAACAAATATGTAAAATTACTTATTTGTTTTTTTATGACAAATTGTAAAAATATTGTAAAAATTAGTATAAATATGTTATAATCCCGAGTTTGACAGTTGTAAGAAACAAAAAACTCCCTAAGCCTTATTTTATAAGGGTTTATGGAGTTTTATTTTTCTTA
>CAZTXU010000059.1:0-3837 GCA_964617705.1 uncultured Muribaculaceae bacterium | reverse complement strand
ATAGAAAAGAAATATCTTTACATAAGTCAGTTAATTCATAATAATTTATTAATTCAAAAATGAATTTTTCAACAATATCTATGTGATAATTCTTCATTTCTAAAAAAATCAAGTAAATTCTTGATTTTTTTAATGGATATTTTCTAATCTTTTAATTCTATTTGCTGTTGTTGGATGTGTACTTAATAATGAATCTCTTTCTTTGTTTTTTAATGGATTTACTATATACATTGATGCAGATGCTTTATTTGCTGTTATAACTGGTTCAGGATCAGCTGATATTTTTTTTAAAGCATTTATAAGTCCATCTTTATTTCGAGTTATTTGAACTGCTGAACTATCTGCCAAATATTCTCTATTTCTTGATAGTGCTAGTTGTAAAAGTTTAGAAAATATTGGTGCTAGTATGATAAAGATTATTCCTATTAGCATTATTATAGCGTTTCCTTTTGAATCATCATCGCTATTATTTCTTATGTATCCTCTTGCTATACTATCTGCTATTATGGACACTCCACCAACCATTACAGTTGCTACAGTTGATAATAATATGTCGTAGTTTTTTATGTGTGATAATTCATGGGCTAGAACCCCTTCTATTTCATATTTATCTAATTTTTTTAATAATCCTGTTGTTAAACATACTACTGCATTTTTAGGATTTCTTCCGGTTGCAAAAGCATTTGGTGAATCACTATCCATAACATATAGTTTTGGTAATGGTAATCCTGCTCCTATGCATAATGCTTCAAGCGATTCATTTAATTGTAGATATTCTTCTCTTGTTGCTATTCGAGCATGATTTGCTTTTATTACTATTTTATCTGATGCATAATATGATATTATAGAGGTTATGCTGGTGGCTATTGTTGCAATTACAAAGGAAATTTGGGAATTTTCTCCAAATATATATGTTAGAAAGTATACAAATAGTCCTATTAATATAAAGAATAATATTACGATAAAGGATGTTTTTGTTTTATTCTTATTTACACTTTCAAATATCATATTTTTATGTTTACTTCCTTCCTATCTTCATCAGTTATTTTAAAGTATTCCTTTTTATTATATTTGAATATATTTGCAATTATGTTTGTTGGAAATGTTTCAATTACTGTATTATATTTTTGAACACAATCATTATAAAATTGTCTTGCAAATGCAATCTTATCTTCAGTTCCAGTTAATTCAATTTGTAAATTTTTAAATAATTCATTTGCTTTTAAATTAGGATAACTTTCAGCTTTTGCTAAAATCATTTTTATATTTTTTGTTATTTCTTCACTTGTTTGAGCGAGTTCAGATATATTTTTAGTTCTTGCTTCAGTTATTTTTAATAAGTTTTTTGTTTCATATTCCATATATCCTTTGGTTACTTCGACTAGGTTTGGTATTAAGTCTTTTCTTCTTTTTAATTGATTATCAATACCTGCAAATGCATTTTTGCATCTTATGTTTAATTTTACTATTCTGTTATAAAGTATTATGAATATTATGATTAATATGACTATTATTATTACTAAATATTTCATTTTACCTCCTTTATTATACTTTTAATTTAACGCTTACTAATTTTGATACTCCAGATTCTTGCATTGTTATGCCATATAAGCTATCTGCAAATTCCATTGTTTTTTTCTTATGGGTTATTATTATAAATTGGGTTTCATTTTTTAGTTTTTGAACATATTCACCAAATGATACAACATTGGCTTCATCTAATGCTGCTTCTACTTCATCAAATATGCAAAATGGTATTTGTTTTGTTTTTAAAATTGCAAATAATATTGATATGGCTGTAAATGTTTTTTCGCCTCCGGATAAGTATACTGTTTTTCCTAATTTTTTTCCTGGTGGATATGCTATTATGTCGATTCCTGTATTTAGTATATCATTTGGTGTAGTTAATTTTAAATCTGCTTCGCCACCTTTGAATAATTCTTTAAATACAATTTTAAAGTTTTCTCTTATTTTTTCAAATGTTTTTAGGAAATCAGAACTCATTTGTTTATCCATTTCTTCAATTACTTCTAGAAGCATATTTTCGGCTTTTACGAGGTCTTCTCTTTGTTTAAGCAAGAATTCATATCTTTCACTTACTTGTTTATATAATTCATTTGCGCCGCTGCTTATTGTTCCTAGGTTTTTTATTTGTTTTTTTAGTGATGAAACAATGTTTCTTGATTTATCTTCATCATATTCTAAATGATATTCTTTAGCTTTTTCATAGGTAATGCTATAGTTTTCTGATAGATTGTTTAATAGATTATCTAGTTTACTATCTAATTTTGTTATATTTAAGTTATATTCATTTTCTTCTTTTGTTTTATTTGTGATTTCACTAGCTAATTTTTTATTTATAAATTCCATACTGTTTAATTCACTATATAGGGTATTTCTTTCACTTCTTTTTTGTTCTAATTTATGTTCTAATAGTTCTTTTTCTTTTAATAAATTATTATATTTTTCTGTTATTTCTTCTTCTTGTTTTGATAAATTATTTCCTAATTTATTGTTTAGATCTTCTATTTCATTTTCTATTAATTCATAATCTTTTTGAAGTGTTTCTAATGATTTATTTTTAGCTTTTATATTTTCTTCTATTTCATACATCAAACTTATTAGTTTAGTTTTTTCTAATATTGATATATTATAATCTATTTCATTTATCATGTTTTCATTTGTTTTTATTTCTTTAATGATACTTTCTTTTTTTTGTATTAATTTTTCTAATTCCAATTTATCATTTATTATATTATTTGTTTTATTATATCCTCCTGTTAATGATCCTCCGGTATGAATTATTTCTCCTGTTATTGTTACAATTCGATATGTATAGTTTAATGTTTTAGCAATTTTAGTAGCATTTTCTAAATTATCAGTTATTATAATATTACCTAATTGATTTTCTATAATGTTTTTATATTTTTCATTTGTTTTTACAAAACTAGATGCTACTCCTAGATATCCTGGTATTTGTTTTATTTTTTGAATATCATTATCATTTATGTATTTGCTTTTTATTATATTGAGTGGAAAGAATGTAACTCTACCTAATTTATTTTCTTTTAAGTATCTTACGCCTTCTTTAGCTTTATTTTCATCTTGTGTTATAACATATGATATTGATGCTCCTAAAGCTACTGATATAGCTTCTTCATATCCTTTATCGATTTCTATTAATGATCCTATTGTTCCTTCAATTCCTTCAAGTTTAGGGTTATTGATAATAGCCTTTACCCCATATGGCATGCTATCGTTATTGATAATGTGATCATTTAATGATTCAATTTGAATTTCTATTTTTTCTTTTATATAATTTAATCCTTTTAATTTCTTATCATATTCATTTCTTTGATCTAATAAGTTATTTTCTTTATTTAATAATTCTTTTTTATTATTTTCTAGTTGATTTAATTTATTTTTTAGTTCATTTATTGAATTTTCAATTATTTCTATATTGTTTTTAAGACTTATTTGTTTTTGTTTTTGTTCAAGTAATATACTGTGTGTTTTAGTATCTGATACTTGATATTTTGCTCTTTCAATTATCATTAATCTTTTTGTATTTGCTTGTTCAACATTACTTGTTAGTTCAATTAAATTTTTATTTAGTTCATTTATTTCTTTATCATATTGCTCTATTTTTAATTTATTGTTTAAACTTTCAGCTTCACTTTTTGATTTTTCAGTTTCAAGGTTAATTATTTCTTTATTTAATATTGCAGTTTTTTCTTTTAGATTTTTATATTCTTCATTATATTTTGTTATATCATGTGCGACTAATGCGATTTCAATGTCTTTTAATTCTTCTATTAAGTTATTATATTCTTCTGC
>CAZTXU010000058.1:0-3915 GCA_964617705.1 uncultured Muribaculaceae bacterium | reverse complement strand
CCTGTAACGGTTATCAAACGGAACGAGGTTCTCATGCGGGAGATTACAGATAAGCATGAAATCGAGAAGGTCCAGGCGGAGTTGCTGCCCAATTTGGTTTAGATAATAATAATTTTTCAACTACTGGTTTTCTTGATAATCTTAAATTTTGATTTAAAATTTTATAAATATTTGATTCTACTAAATATAATTTACTTTCATTGTTTACTTTTTTATTTAATGGTTTTTCTAATTCTTTTTCATTTACTCTAATTTCTTTTATTACTGCCGTTTTCTCCATATATACTCCTTTTTGTATTTATTCTTTCATCTAATTGTTTTACATTTACTTTATCTAATACTCTATCTACAAAATAAGGTTTATCTGTAAAACTAATTTCTAAAGCCCATTTTAAAATGTTTTCTAAATAAGGATTATCAAAAGTATTAAGTAATGATTTTAAATTATAATAGTTACTTAAATCTAGTTTATCGATATCTAAATTTAATAAAACTGATAGTGATAGTAAAGATAATTGTTGACAAGTAAATACTAAAAATCTTTTTTCTTCTTCATATGTTTCAAATTGTTGCATGGATATTGAATCCATATCAACAAATTTTATATCTTCACCATTAGTCATAATATTATTTGCACTTAAATCAACATATTGAATATTTAGTTTCCATAATTTACGAAATGTTTCATTTATTTTACGACACAATTCTATTCTAACTTCTATTGGATAAGATTCTGATAATAGTTCGTTATAATCTTTTAAATAAGGATAAACACATCCGAGAAAATATTTTTTACTTCTTAATAGTGCGATAGGGTTACAACAACCACTAGGATTTAATTCCATTAATTTGATAATAGCTTTTTCTCTTTTTTTTAAACAACTGCTATGCATTCTATTTTCACTATCTAATATATCATATGGTAAATTAAGAATTTTATATAGTTTACCATCTAAAACATATATATTACTTTCATAATTTCTTGATAGTTTTAATGGTTTGTTTTCGGTCGTAAACTTATATTCATTTATTTCAATTATTCTCATATTATCACTTCCGTTGGTATATAATAACATATTTAATTTAATAATTCAAGAAAAAAACTTCGTTATGAAGTTTTTTTAATTTCTGCTACTGCTGCAGCAAGTCTTGCAATTGGTACACGATATGGTGAGCAAGAAACATAATCTAGTCCTACTTTATTGAAAAATTCGATACTAGAAGGTTCTCCTCCGTGTTCACCACAAATACCTAAATGAAGATTTGGATTAGCTTCTTTTCCTAATTTAACTGCCATAGCAACTAATTTTCCTACGCCGTTTTGGTCTAATTTAGCAAATGGATCTGTTTCAAATACTTTTTTATCATAGTAATCATTTAAGAATTTACCAGCATCATCACGAGAGAATCCAAATGACATTTGTGTTAAATCGTTAGTTCCGAAACTGAAGAAATCAGCTTCTTTGGCTATTTCATCAGCTACAACACAAGCTCTTGGTATTTCTATCATTGTTCCAATTTCGTATTTTAATGAAACTCCTTGTTCTTTGATAATGCTTTCTGCTGTTTCTACAACTACCTTTTTAACATAACGAAGTTCACTAGAATCTCCTACTAATGGAATCATTATTTCTGGAGTTACATTTAATCCTTTTTTATTAACATTAATTGCAGCTTCAATAACTGCTCTAGTTTGCATTTTAGCTATTTCTGGATAAGTAATACTTAAACGACATCCTCTGTGTCCCATCATTGGGTTAAATTCTTTTAATGAATTGATGTAATTTTTAACATCTTCAAAGTCCATATTTAAACTTTCAGCTAATGGTTTAATTTCTTCATCAGTATGAGGTAAAAATTCATGTAGTGGTGGGTCTAGGTAACGAATTACAACTGGATCACCTTCCATTGCTTCATATAGTTTTTCAAAGTCTTCTCTTTGGTAAGGTAAAATTTTTGATAGTGCTTCTTCTCTTTGTTCTAGTGTTTGAGATAAAATCATTCTTCTAAAATTAAAGATTCTATCTGTTTCAAAGAACATGTGTTCTGTACGACATAAACCAATTCCTTCAGCACCAAATTTACGTGCTTGTCTTGCATCTTTTGGTGTATCTGCGTTAGTTCTAATACTTAATCTTCTAACATTATCAGCCCAACTCATAAAAGTTTCAAAATCACCACTAATAGATGCTTCTACTGTTTTTATTTGTTCTCCGTAAACTTTACCTGTTGAACCATCGATTGACATGTAATCTCCTTCTTTAAATACTTGTCCATCTTTAGTTGTTACAGTTTTTGCTTCTTCATCGATTACAAGTTCACCACAACCTGAAACGCAACATCTTCCCATTCCACGAGCAACAACAGCTGCATGAGATGTCATACCTCCACGAATAGTTAAAATTCCATTAGCGTCATTCATTCCTTGGATATCTTCTGGTGAGGTTTCAAGTCTTACTAATAGTGTTTCTTCTCCTCGAGTTTTTGCTTCACTTACATCACTAGCATTAAAATAAATTCTTCCTGTTCCTGCTCCAGGTGAGGCAGCAAGACCAGTTGCTACTACTTTACCATTTTTTAAAGATTCTAAATCAAACATTGGATGTAATAATTGATCTAATTGTTTTGGTTCAACTTTAAGTAAAGCTTCTTCTTTTGTAATTAAACCTTCATTAACCATATCAACAGCAACTTTTAAAGCGGCATTAGCTGTTCTTTTACCATTTCTAGTTTGTAACATAAATAATTTGCCGTTTTCAATTGTAAATTCCATATCTTGCATATCTTTATAATGTTTTTCTAATCTTTCAGCAATTGTTTTAAATTGATTATATACTTCTGGCATAACTTCTTTTAAAGTTTCAATTGATTGAGGAGTTCTAATACCTGCTACTACGTCTTCTCCTTGAGCATTAATTAAATATTCTCCATATAGTTTTGCTTCACCTGTTGCTGGGTTTCTAGTGAAAGCTACTCCTGTTCCTGAGTTATTACCACTATTTCCATATACCATTTCTTGAACGTTAACTGCTGTTCCCCAACTATGAGGTATATCATTCATTTTACGATAGATATTAGCTCTTTCATTATTCCAAGATCTAAATACAGCTGTAACTGCTTCAATTAATTGAACTTTTGGATCTTGTGGGAAATCAGTACCACTTAATTCTTTATAAATATCTTTGAATTTTTTAGTAATTTCTATCATATCAGAAGAATCTAAATCTGTGTCGTATAAAACATTTTTATTTTCTTTAAATTCATCTAATACTCTTTCAAATGATGATTTAGAATATCCTTTTACAACATCAGCAAACATTTGAATAAAACGACGATATGAATCATATACGAATCTAGGATTGTTTATTTTTTCACTAAAACTTTTAGCTACTTCATCGTTTAATCCTAAATTTAATACGGTATCCATCATACCTGGCATACTAGCTCTTGCCCCACTACGAACAGAAACTAATAATGGATTTTCTAAATCTCCAAATTTTTTTCCAGTAATATTTTCAAGTTCAACTAACTTTTCAAATATTTGTTCTTTTACTTCTTCGCTTATAACTTCATTATCATCATAATATTTATTACAAGCTTCAGTTGTTACTGTAAATCCACTTGGAACTGGTAACCCTATATTAACCATTTCAGCAAGGTTTGCTCCTTTTCCTCCAAGTAAATTACGCATGTCTTTGTTGCCTTCACTAAAGGCATATACATATTTTGTCATAATTCCTCCTTATTTTTACTAATCCATTATAACAAAAAAAGTTAATATTTTCAATTAACTTTTAGTATTTTTTATAAAACATTCATAAACATTATTTAATAACATTGCAACGGTCATAGGACCTACCCCCGAGTTTGACAGTTTTATTATAAAAAACCTCGCTAGATATTGAAAAATCTAGC
>CAZTXU010000057.1:0-4080 GCA_964617705.1 uncultured Muribaculaceae bacterium | reverse complement strand
CACTTTGTGGATAAAATTGCCCCCCCCCCAAGTGTTTTCTATTTGTGAATTTTTACTAATTTTAACCATACTTTTTCACTCCAATTTTTTAATTTTTTTCAATAATTTGCGAATTAAAATGGGCACTATTTTTATTACCCTAACCTATTAAAATAATAACACAATTTATAGTTTATTTCAACAATAATTTTAAAAAAAAGAAATTATTTCCAATTTCTCTTTTCACTTTCATAAAATAAATCACCATTTTTTGAGAAATAAAGCACAATTTCAATAATAGTACTATCAATTTTTCCTTTATACATAACATCAATAATTTCAAATGGTACATTTTTTTCAATTAAAGTCATCATTTCTATTGCTGTATTAATTTTTAAAATTGAACTAACAGAATGAACTCCTTTATTTATAAAATCTAACCAAGATTCTACTAATTCACTTTTAACTAAATTAATACCTTTTTCAATAAGTTCATGTTTTTTACTTTCTAAATCATCACAAATATCTTTAATATCTTGTTCTTCTTTAGAAATAGTAGTATCTTTAATTTTTTCATTTGTATACAATACTTCTCCAGAATCAGATACAATAGATTTAATTTTTACATTATTTTCATTTAAATAAATTATTACTCCATCAATTGTTATACTTATATCTTGCTTAACTTCATTCAATTTACCACTTAAAATTTTAACCTCACCAGCAAATAACAAAACACAATGAATTTCTTTTCTAATATATGGCTTTAAAACACTTTCAAAAGTATCTGTAGATGAAAATTTATAAGCCACACCAACATCACTTGCTTCTATCATAAAATCATCTCCTCAAAATTGCATATATAATACACTTTCCAATTTTAATTGTCAAGATTTTTTATATTTTTAAACCTTTTACATATTCAAAATTTTATTAAAAACATATTTTATAATAAGTGAGGTGAGATTATTAATAAATCTATGTATGATAAAGCACTTTGTAAAATAGAAAAAGATAAAAAATGTAAGCCACCTTGTTTTGGCGTTATCGGACCAACTGGACCAACAGGACCAACTGCTCGATTTAATTATTCATCACTAAAATGTTTAACTAATATTGGCTTTAATAATTCAATTAATATAAATGATATTATATTAACAACAAATACATATAACAATTGAGATATAGAAATAATCTCTAAACCAAATATTTTTCCTATTGGCGTTAAAAAGACAACAAATTGAAGCAAAACCAAAAATGAAATACCCAAATTCAAATGTTTATTACTAAATAACCCTTTTTTATGAATTTGTTCTTTTAATGACCTACAATTATAAGCAAAAACAAATTCATTAATTATAATACTTAATAAAGCAAGACTTTGAGCAACATTCACACCTAAATCCTTAAAATGATAATAAATATATAAACTAATTAAAGATTCTAAAATTACCGAAGTTATTAAAAACGAACTAAAAAATTTAGTAAATATCGGTTTATTAAGACCATTAGGTTTTCTATCCATAATTTTTTTAGATGAACTTTCAAAAGCAAGAGCAATTGAAGGAATCGTATCAGCAACTAAATCAATATATAAAACATGAATAGCTGATATAATATTATTTCCAGTTAATATTCCAAATATTATAATTATAATTTCAGTAAAATTACTTGACAAATTATACAAAATATTAGTTATAACATTATCATATATTCTTCTTCCCTCACTAATAGCTGTAGTTATAGTATCAAAACTATCATCTAATAATATAATATCCGATACATCTTTAGTTACATCAGTACCACTTTTACCCATTCCAATTCCCACATTAGCAAGCTTTATAGCAGGAGCATCATTTACCCCATCACCAGTCATCGCAACAACATAACCAAGTTCTTGTAAAGTTTTTACAATATCCAATTTATTTTCAGGACTAACCCTTGAAAATACATTATAATTTTGAACTATTTCTTTTAAATTATTATTATCTATTTCACTTGCATTAATAACTTTATTTTCATTATCACAAATACCAACTTCCTTAGCAATAGCAAATGAAGTAGCAACATTATCGCCAGTTAACATAATAGGTCTTATATTAGCTCTCAAACAAGTTTCAATTGAATTTCTAATATTTTTTCTAACCGAATCTTTTAAACCTACTAAACCAACAAAAATCAAATTTTCTTCTGAACACTCTTCAAAATCAGTTTTAAAAGCTAAAGCAATTACTTTCAAAGATTCTTTAGACATTAATAATTCATAATTTTTAAGATTTTCAATATCATTTAAAGGAATTATTTTATCATCAATAAGTACTCTATTACATCTTTCAATTATAGATTCAAAACTTCCTTTTGAAAAAATTATCTTTTCGTTATTATTTTTATATATAATACTCATCATTTTTCTTTGAGAATCAAAAGGTATTTCTCCTATTTCTTCATATTCAATATTCTTAATTTGATATTTTTTAATACATTCTTTTAAAGCTACATCAACAGAATCTCCAATATATTTTTCATCATTAAATACAGCTAAATTACAATAATCCATTATTTCAGATAAATATTTATAATTCTTTATTTCTTCTAATTTTATTTCTTTATTTGGCAAAAATATTTTAATAATTTCCATTTTATTTTCTGTTAAAGTTCCTGTTTTATCTGTACAAATTATATCTGTCGCACCTAGTGTTTCGATTGCAACTAAATTTCTTACAATTGATTTCTTTTTTGCCATTTGATTTACTCCAACAGTTAAAGTTACAGTAATAGCTACTGGTAAACATTCAGGAATACTTGCAACAATCATAGAAATACAAAGCATAATTGTGTTTAAAAGAGTATATTCATTAATTATTCCATATACCAAAACAAAAGTTACTAAAAAACTTGCTACTATAGTTATAAATTTACTTATTTTTTTTACTTTAATTTGTAAAGGAGTTAATGGTTCAACATCATCACTAATTATTTGAGCTATCTTACCTAATTCAGTTTCCATTCCAATAGAAGTTACAATAGCTTCTATTTTACCAAAAACTAAAGTTGTTCCAGAATAAACCATATTGAATCTTTGAGAAATTGGAACTTTTTCTAATATAACCTCATTTGTTTTTAAAATAGTTTCACTTTCACCGGTTAAAATAGATTCATTAACTTTACCAAAATAACTAGTAACTACCCTAGCATCACAAGGTATTTTATCGCCAGCATCTAATATAATATAATCTCCTACAACTAAATCTCTAGCATCTATTTTTTCATATTTTCCATTTCTTTTAACTATAACATAATCAGAATTATATTGTTTTAATTTACTAATCGCATCACTAGCTTTTGATTCTTGTAAAAATCCCATTATACAATTTAATATACTAGTACTTAATATTACAATTGGTTCAAGGAAATCTGTTTTATTAATTATCGAATAAATTAAAGATAATACTCCAACAACAATTAATAATATTATCATTATATTTTTAAATTGTGAAAGAAACATTTGTAATTTTGTTTTTTTATTTTGTTCTTCCAAAATATTCATACCATATTTTTTTTGTCTTAATTTTACTTCTTCATCATTTAAACCATCTAAAGTTGTATTTAATTTTTTTAATAATTCTTCAATACTTAAACATTCCATTTTATCTACCTTCTTGTTTTAATTATACAATATTATTATAAATTTTACTATAAAAAAATAAAAACTCATCAATTTTGAGTTTCTATTTTAACTTCACCAATACCACTATTAATATAAACTTTATTGTTTCCATTACCAACAGAACCATTTGATAAAGAACTATTATTAAGAAGTATTTGTCCAATTCCTTTGTTAACAATAAATTTATAATCATCAATATTACCAATTATATTTAATTCTAATTTACCAATTCCTGTATCTAATTTAGTATTTCCAGTTATTTTAGAAGTTATTTCTACTCTTCCAACTCCCATATCAAAATCTAAATCATTAATTGAACCATTTTCAATAATAAATTCTCCAGCTCCAGTTTCTATTTCCGTATTATTAGAAATTAAATTTTTTATAATCGCTTTTCCAGCACCTAAATCTAATTCTAATTTTTCAGTTTGAAT
>CAZTXU010000056.1:0-4085 GCA_964617705.1 uncultured Muribaculaceae bacterium | reverse complement strand
TCATCACCAGACCAAAGTTCTTCGTCATAATCTTCGTCAGATATTTCAGTACAAGCATTTATATATTCTATAAAATTAAGAAATTCATCATCAGACATGGAATCAATCATTCTTTTAAAATTATCTTTCATTTCTTTTACTTCATTAGCAAAAGGATAGTTGTTTTTATTGCTTTTCATATATAATCACCAAAAATATTATATAAGCTTAAGAGACATTTTGCAATAGCTTGGAGGGGACTTTCAATTCAAAAAATATATAATGTCCTCCACAATTACAAATTGTTGGGTCATAGCCGAAAGATAATTCAATAGAAAGTTTCCATTTTCTTAATTGTTCTCTAATTTCTATTTGAGTTTGATTTAATAATTTAAAAATTTTACTAGAATGTTTGTGATCCATGGCATATAAACCATAATATCTAACTACTTTAAAGTTTTTATCAGGAATATGCTTAATTAATCTTTTTATAAATTCATAAACATGTATGGTTTCTTCAATGTGTTTTCCATCTTCATGTCTATCATACCAAAAAGTCACATATTCGCCATCATAGTTAATAATACGAGATTGAGCCATAGCATGTCTACCAGTATATCTAACAACATAATCAATAGTTTGCTTTATAGAAGAAATATTATCAGGTTTAGCATAGACATAGAATCCATTATTATATTCTTTATATATTTGATTTTTAAGCTTTTTAAAATTAGAAAGTTCACATTCAGGTAAATTATTAGTGAGATAGTCTAATAATAATTTTTGCCACCTAAATCGGAGAGCTTTAAAATTAATATGATGTACAATTCTAAAAATTTCAGTGTTACCAGAACCGCCTTCAGTACAAAGCATATGAATATGAGGATTCCATTTCAAATCTCTACCGAAAGTATGAAGAGTGCACATTATACCAGGTTTAAAATTTTGAGACTTATTCAGTTCATAAAACCAAGAGAGAATGGCATTAGAAGAAGCTTCAAATAAACCATTTAAAAGATATCTATATTTTTGAAAGTACAACCATAGTTTATCAGACATAGTAAAAACAATATGCCTATGTTTACAACGAATAGATTTTTTAGCCATAGCTAAAGCTCTATCTTGAGCATACTTAACACCGCAAGTATTACAAAATCGTGATTTACACCTAAAAGGTACTTTAAGAAATTTACCACAATGTTCGCAAACATATAGAGCATAACCAAAATCAGGATTACCACAATTCATAATTTTATTAACTTCGTCGAAAACAACAGGTCTAACAATAGTATCAGAACAATTAATAACAAAATTATTCCAGTTATCAATAAAGATTTGTTTAATAGTAAATTCAGACAATAAAATCACCAAGAAAAATATATCATAAATTAAGAAAAAAGCCAAACTAAAGAGCCTAAATTTAATCAGGCTCTTTGAGGGCGGAATTTATTCCGCTTTTTTATATAATAGGAAAGTTCTCTTTTTAGTAAAAAAGAATAAAAAAATAAAAGGCATAATAAATATGCCTCAAAAATAAAGATTTTTGAAGTTAAAAAGATAAGCTGTCATCATCTTTAATATCATCAGGATTATAACCATAAAACTTTGCTGCTTCATCTTCCCAGCCTTCATCACCAGACCAAAGTTCTTCGTCATAATCTTCGTCAGATATTTCAGTACAAGTGGAAAAGTCAATATAAAATTGATGAAAAAATACAAAATTAAATTGATGAAAAAATTCAATATAGATTTTCCAATAACTGGTAGTTTGAAACCAGCTATTGGATTTATTTTTTTATTTTCTACTTTCAATTTCTTCTAACTTATCTTTTAGTCTGTATGATGGTCCTGTTATTTTTATAACATTAGAGTGATGCAATAATCTATCTAGTATTGCATTTGCTAAAGTATTATCACTAAAAATTTCGCCCCATTTTGAAAATGGTTGATTCGTAGTTATAATTGTTGAATGTTGTTCATAGCGTTTAGCTATTAGTTGAAAAAATAAATTTGCTCCATCTCTGTCTACTGGCAAATATCCAATTTCATCTATTATTAGAACTGAGTATTTACAAAATTGTTTTAATCTTTGTTCTAATCTATTTTCGTTATGAGCTTTCCTTAATTGCATAATTAGATCATGGCATGATATGAAATATGTAGAATATCTCTTCTTCGCTGCAGCTATTCCTATTGCTGTAGCTAAATGTGTTTTACCAACTCCGACTACTTCCTACAAAAAGTATATTTTCATTATTTTCTATAAATCTTAAACTTTCTAATTCTAATATTTGTTGTTTATTGATTCCAGGCTGATATGTAAAATCAAAGTCTTTCACTTCTTTCTCAAAAGGAAAACCTGCTACAGTCACTTGTATTCGTGATGCTCTTTCATCTCTATATTGTATTTCTTGTTCAGTCAAATTATATAATACATCTACAATTGATACATCTTGTCCTTTAATACTATCAAGATAATTAGGTAAATAATTTAACATTTTTTCTAATTTCAATGTTTCTAAATTATTTAATAATTTATTGTAATTAATCATTTTTTCTCCTATTCTAGTAACATATCCATATTACTTAAATTCTTTTCTATAAATTCATCTATTTCTTTTTCTGTCTTACTTTTTAATGCATCTGATTTTAATATTTCTTTTGCATGTTCTTTTTTATAATTTAAATACTTATCACTAATTCTGTGAGTAACTATTAAATCTGTGTTATAATATATGTTAAGAGAAGTACCGTTTTCTTTAACGGTTAAATATTCTCCAATAAATCTTATAGGAACGGAATATTTATGTTTTTTATATGTAATCATAGATTCTTTAGAAACTTTATATCCTTTATTTTTGGCGAAGTAGGGAGATACAATTTCTAAAGCAGGTAGGGAAAGCAAATATTTCTGTTCCTCTTTTAATTTATCTACAGGTTTTTCAATCAAATTTATAGCTTCATTATTTATTTCCTGCATTAGCTTATTTACAATTTTATCTAATTCTTCAATTGTTTGAAATTCTTCATTATATACTTTTAACCTATCCATTAATTTTGCAACACATTCAATTTTACCTTTAGTTTGAGGTCTATATGGTCTACAGGTATGAACAGAAAACCCAACATCTTTAGCAAACTGAGAAAACTTTGAATTTATTACTACACTTCTATATGTAGAAGCAGTTCTATCAACTACTGTTGCCATATTATCGAATAACACTTCATGAGGCACTCCTCCAAATGCATTACAAGCATGCAGGATACATTCAAATAATGTATCTTGTGTTTTATCTAAAGTTAGTTCGATATATTTATATCTTGAAAATCCTAAAATCATTAAAAATATGTTAATTACAAAAACTTCTCCATTTTTACTAATAATTCTAAAATCTTCTTTCCAGTCTACCTGTGCTTGTAGTCCAGGGGAAGTTTCAAATCTAATTGTAGCTTTCTTTTGTTCTTCTTGTTTATATTCTTTAATAAATTTAACTACAGTACCATATGAACCAGTATATCCACGTTCTTTAATAAAGTTATATATTCCTCTACCATTAGCACCATAATTATCAACCTTATCAATAATTATCCCCTTAAAATTATCTAATTTTGATGTGTAGTTTCTAGCATTTGATTGCTTTGGACTACTACTCATATATTTATTTACTGTGTTGTATGAACATCCAAACCTTCTAGCAATTTCACTTTTATTTACCAAATCTTTCACCTCCTCCATTTGAATTATTGCATTTAATATATCTTTTCTCATAAATTACCAACTCCTTCCATTTTTTATTTATTTTAAGAAAAGATATATTAATTATACTATGATTTTGGCATAGAAAAAACTGATGAAATTTCATCAAATTTATTTTGAATTATTTCATCAGTTTTATTTTACACTTTTCATTTGGTCTCTTAAGTTTTGTTTTTGTTCAGATTTAGTTAAGGTTTTATCTGGATAAAATGGTCCATCTATATATGTTACAATTTTTATTTTATTATGGTTTTTTCCATAACTTTGGTATGTATTTGTCATGCAAAAAGATGGTGTATTTAAGTCTATTGGGTATTTAAATGATACTGCTTTAAACGGTCTTATTTTT
>CAZTXU010000055.1:0-4203 GCA_964617705.1 uncultured Muribaculaceae bacterium | reverse complement strand
AACTGAAGTGCAACTCAATGAACATATCTCATGGAAACAAACTCACACCCGGAAGTGGCAGCTTCCAACGTTAAGCAGGGACAGTACAGCCCCCGGAAAAGAAAAGATACAACGCCAAGGGTAAACCCGCAGCTTGCGGTAGAACTGGTGTATCAAGAACTAAAGCGTGTTGAAGTCTATACGAAGCGCATAGAGGACGCAACAGCCCGAAAGGTACAAATAGACGGGAAAAGCCTTGAAAGTGCCGAAAATCGCCTAAAAAACGTGTTGGCGGACTTTGAACGGCAGGGGTACAGAATGAAAAACGGCGGTTATGTGGACAAACGAATTTCGTTCTACTCAATCCTTTGTGCTGTTATCTCCCTATTGTTCGCTTGTTTCATGTGCTATCTTTGGACGGATGCAGCCAAAGACCGGGACAACTACAAGCAGTATTATGAATACTACCAAGAGCAGGCAAGGGAACAAAAGGGGAATAAATAAACATCTAACTTTACGAATTATGGGAACAACGGAACACGAAGAACCCCGGTTCTTCTTCATACTGAACAAGGGTGCGAAGTCCGGCGGCGAAATCACCCATGCCGTCCTAAACGGTAGTATCGTTTCGAAGCCGGCAGGCTGGGACGCCTTTCATGGGCTTGCACTGGCGAGAGAGAAACTAAGCAGCGAGGAAATACAACAGCAGATGAAAGAACTTGGTGTAGAAATGGAAATCGTTCCTCTGATTTGACAAGATTACCCGGAGTGTTTCAGCCGGGTAATCTTGTTACTTATCCTTGATTTTCCCTTTAAGGGCGTTTATAATCCACCCTTTCGGATTGTTCTTTTCTCGTGATTTTCCGTTTAGGAGAGCCAGTTCTCCGATAAGGTCGGTTATCTTTTCTTGTGCCGTTATGAATGTCTCTTTGTTCCGGTTTATCTCTTCCGATGTGAAGCCGCAGGAATAACGGAGGTACTCGTACACATGGCTGTCTATCTGATATCGTGCTGTAACCTTTGCTTGCAATTCTTTCCCTTCCAGTTCTTCATCTCTGAACTGTGGTTGATAGACCGGGTAGAACCTAAACCCGGTCACCTTGCTACGTTTGTTGTTTGGGTTTTCACGCACTTTCACGTAGTTGAAAGTGTATGGGCAGCTCTCATCAAGCGCAGCCTTTGCTGGTTTCAAAACTCTTTCCTCAAAATGATCTATTCTGTCTTTTCCGTTCTTGTCCTTGTATTTGTCTGCAGGTATGCCAAGACGGTCTTTCAAGTTTTCAAGGGATATATCCAAAGGGTACACCTGCCCACTCATTAACATGTAAAACCTAAGGGAATACCCAGTAGGTAGCGCAAGAGCCTTGTTTAACTCAAATTCTCTGTACCCCTTGGCGAACTTGGTAAACACATCCCAAAGGTCGTTAGACACACGAAAGGTTATAATGCCAGTGCGTTTTTTATATTTTGGGTTAGATATAAATCCGCACTTCCACCATTCCTCGTCATCTTCGTAAGTAAAAAAACGTCCTGCCAAAGAATCGAGTGCGGCTATGATTTCATTGTAATCACGTCCGGAAAAAATAACGTCAGATACATGCATTTGTGCATCAACATCCCAAAGTCCATGCTCAAACTTGCGTTTCGTGCCTGCATAATCTTTCAGTTTTACTCCCTTTAGTTCAGCTTGGCACGCTTCCAGTATGCGAAGAACTATTCTTTGTTCGTGTATGGACATGTCTTGCTGTTTTGACCATGTATATACCCATGAAACAACAACATCTTTATTCTTGGTAATAGGTAGTTTCTTTTTCATAAACGATTGATTTGCTGCAAATATACACAATCCCCACATTAAAACAAAAAAAGAGGGGTAAAACTCCCAAAGTGTGGGGACTAATTTACTTTTAAACTCCCAAAGTGTGGGGACTAAACTCCCAAAGTGTGGGGAAACACATGTTCTAATCCCTTTATTTATGGGCGTTTGCGAAGAAGTGATAGAGCATATTACAGACGATGCTTATAACAGACAAGGGGAATTTATAGAGCTAAGTGGTTGATTTACTGTCGGAAAAAGAAAAACGATAGGGAAAAAGAGCAAAGCAAAACCAACCAACGGGCGGTAGGATTGGAAACGGGTTTTTATGGCGTGTACACGTTTGTGTACAAAATGTTTGTATTTTATTGAAATATAGCTATCTTTGTGCTGAATTTAAAAGCAAACAGATATGGAAGCATTATCAGTAAGAGAATACCGTAACAACCTCGCAGCGTCTTTCACCAAAGCTGACAATGGCGAGCAGGTACTAATTCGCAGGAAAAACGAGATTTACGCTTTGGTAAAAGTTGGTCGTGAAGATTTGATGATAACCCCGGAGCTGCAAGCAAGGATTGACAAGGCAAGGGAAGAAATCAAATCCGGAAAGTGTGTTACCCTCAAAAGCAGTGAGGATATTGACGCTTATTTCGATAGTCTATGATGTACACAATTAGGGTTTCCGACGGGGTGGATAAGGTGATTGCCAAATGGAAGAAATCAAACCCCAATTTGTTCAAGAAGTATAAGAAAATCTACAAAGAATTGTTAGAGCACCCTAAGACTGGGCTTGGGCATCCCGAAGCGTTAAGGGGCGGTGGGGATATTACATGGTCTCGACACATTACCGCCCATGACCGGATAATCTATGACATTTACGAGGAAGTGGTAGAGGTCTACATCTTGGAGGTAGAGGGGCATTACAACGATAAATGATAAAACTGTTATGGTCGAATATTGTGTTTACTGGTTAGAGAACGGCGAGCCTATGCACGAGGTGTTCTCTTCTCTTGCCGCCGCCGAGATGTACTCATGTGCGATAAGAGGGAAAGAAAACATTGAATGGGTGGAGGTGTCCGAAGAAGAAACCATTGATTTGGACGAACTGGAAGACATGTTCCCGGATGACTTCTGCGGCGTGTAATCCCCTTGGGTAGAAATGGGGTAGAATTTGTTAGGCTGTGGGGGATTTTCTAACACGCCGGGGCTTTTTGCTGGGCGGTTGGCGTGGATGTATTCCCATGCGGCATGTGTATATATAGCAAGAAGTGTCCTTGTCGGACAATTCTTGCTTTTCTCGCTTTGCTCAAAAAGATTTTAAGATTACCTTTGTGGCATGGAACTAAGACGGAACGAAAAGATTACATTCCGGTGTACCGAACTTGAAAAGGACGCACTTGCGGAGCAGGCAGCCCGGTGCAGTCTAAGCGTATCGGAATACTGCCGGAGTTTGTCCCTTGGGGGGCGCCCAAGGGAGAGGTACACCGAGGAGGAACGGCAGCTTCTCCGGGACATAGCCCAGTTGAAAGGAACGCTCCAACGGCTGAACAACTACTTCGGTGGTCGCCAGTACCGGGAAGTGTTCGAGGAGAACCGGGCACTAATTACAGAGCTCAAAAAAATACTCTCACGATGATAGGGAAAGGGAAAAGCATATCACATGGTGTGGCGGCATTGGAGTACGACCTCGCCAAAGAGATAAACGGGCAGGCAGTAGCCACCGAGATAGCCCGGCATGAACTTTATGGGTGTACTGGTGCGGAAATGGTGCAGGAAATGAAACCGTATCACATTGATTTTCCGAACGTAAAAAACAACTGCCTACGTTTCGAGGTCAGCCCCTCGATAGAGGAAAGCGCCACCTTTACGGATGCGGACTGGGCGGAACTTGGTAACGACTTCATGCAGCGCATGGGGTTGGCGAACCACCAGTACATCATCATCCGGCACAGCGGTACGGAGAGCAAGAAAGAGCAAGCCCACCTGCACATACTGGCAAACCGGGTTTCCCTTTCCGGGGAACTGTACCGGGACAACTGGATAGGGAAAAAGGCAACGGAAGCCGCCAATGCCATAGCCAAGGAACGGAACTTTGTACAGTCGCAGGACATTGGCAAAGTCAACAAAGCGGAAATCAAGGAAGCCATGGACGGCGTATTGAAGAAGATGCAGGGCTTTGACTTTACCAAATTCAAGGAAGAACTTGGTAAGAGAGGTTTTAAAGTCCGGGAAGCCAGGGCAAGCACCGGGAAACTTAACGGCTACTATGTCACAGCCCGAAGCGGTACGGAGTATAAGGCAAGCGAGATAGGGAAAGGCTACACTCTCGCCCATATCGAGCGGACACAAAGCAAACTGAAGTGCAACTCAATGAACATATCTCATGGAAACAAACTCACACCCGGAAG
>CAZTXU010000054.1:0-4675 GCA_964617705.1 uncultured Muribaculaceae bacterium | reverse complement strand
CTTTTTTCATAATTACCTATCCTTTACTAAATAAATTATATAATATTTTTTTAAATAAAACAATATTAAAAATGATATGGATTAAAATCTATATTAACTGATATTCTATTATTATTAATATATTTATTAAAAATATAAGTTAAAACTTCTAAAATATTTTGAGTTTTCTTATATTTAATAATAATATTCATATAATAAATATTATTAATTTTTGGTAAACTTGAAGTTGTTGGACCTAAAACAATTTCATTAGTATTATTTCTAATATAAGAATTTATTTTATCAGCTTCTGTTTCTAATAAATCTAAATTATTACTTTGCATTCTAATTAAAACTAAATTATAAAATGGAGGATAAGATAATTTTTTCCTTATTTTCATTTCTTCTTCATAAAATCCTATATAATCATTATTACTTGCTTTAATAATACTATAATTATCAATATTAAATCCTTGAATAATAACTTCACCTAATAAATTACTTCTTCCAGCCCTACCAGATACTTGATTAAGTAATTGAAAGGTTTTTTCTCCACTTCTAAAATCAGGAATATTTAAACTAGCATCTCCATTTAAAACACCTACTAGTGTTACTTTGGGAAAATCAAGTCCTTTAGCTATCATTTGTGTTCCTATTAAAATATTATATTTTTCTTCCTTAAATGAATTTAATATTTTTTCATGAGCATTTTTAGTTTTTGTTGTATCTATATCCATTCTAATTACTTTAGCTTTAGGAAAAGTTTCAATAACTAATTCTTGTAATTTTTCAGTTCCCATACCTAAATTACTTAATTTATCATAATTACAAATTGGACATCTATTTAATTTATAAGTT
Organism: uncultured Muribaculaceae bacterium; assembly: GCA_964617705.1. Classification (GTDB taxonomy): domain Bacteria; phylum Bacillota_I; class Bacilli_A; order RF39; family UBA660; genus Faecisoma. The sequence goes on along the minus strand of CAZTXU010000054.1, from coordinate 3,838 downwards.
TGATAATTACAATAATGACACACCATTTTATTAGTATTTTTATGATATGTAAGAGGTATATCACATTTAGGACATTTATGAATAAATCCACAACTAGGACAATTAATAACTGTATTATAGCCTCTTCTATTTAAAAGTAAAATAACTTGTTCATTTTTATCTAAACATTCATTTATTTTATTAAATAAAAGATTAGAAAAAATAGTATTTCCTTTTTTAAATTCTTCTTTCATATCAACTAAATTAACTTTAGGTAAATTATTATTAACTCTATTTTTCATTTCTAATAATTCATAAACATTCATTTTAGCTCTTGTATAACTTTCAATTGAAGGAGTAGCTGAACCTAATATTAAAGGACAATTATGAGTTTTAGCTCGATAAATTGCAATATCTTTAACATCATAATAAGGATAATTTTCTTGTTTATAAGTTTGTGAGTGTTCTTCATCAATGATAATAATTCCAATATTATCTAATGGAGCAAATATAGCACTCCTAGCTCCAACAACAATATTAACTTCATTATTTTCAATTCTTCGCCATTCATCATATTTCTCACCATTACTTAACCCACTGTGTAGTAAGGCAATATTATCAAATCTTGTTTTAAAAATATTAACTAATTGAGGAGTTAAACTAATTTCAGGTACTAAAACTATTGCTTTTTTATTTTCTTTTAAAACTTTTTCAATTAAACGCATATAAACTTCAGTTTTACCACTTCCCGTAACGCCGTGAATTAAATAAGGTTTAAAACTATTTAAATTTATTTTAGCAATCGTATTTTTTTGTTCTATTGTTAAAATAGGTAAATCAGTTTTATCTAATTTTGTTTGTTTTAAACGATATTCTTCTTTTAATTCTTCTTTAATATAACCTTTATTAATTAAAGTTTTAACTGTACTACTAGATATTTTATTTGCTTCACTTTTTAAAACAAAATTATTAACAAATAAATCTTTTATTTTTTTTTGATTATCGGTTTTTGGAATAAAATCTTCGATTAAATATAAATAATTAACCATTTTTTTATTAATTGTTAAATTATTTTTAGCTTTTAAAGCTCTTGGTAACATTGTTTGATAACAACTTATTAAAGAACACAAATATTTTTTACTCATGTACTTTCCTAAATTTAACATTTCTTCATTTAAAACTGGCTTTAAATCAACAACTGAAATTATATCTTTTAGTTTAAAATCAAAGTTATTTTCTTCTTTTACATCTATAACAAAACCTTCTAAAACTTTAGTATTAAATGGAACTTTTACTCTACTTCCTATTAAAACATTTAAATTATTAGGAATGTTATAAGTAAAAGTTTTATCTATTTTGTTTATTTCAACTAATACATTTGCTACCATAAACACCTCCTAAAATAAAGGAGCAAATAATCTTAAAATTGATTGCCACAATCTTTTAATAAAATTATAATTTACTTCTTCTTTAGTTACTTTATGTGAAATAGATATAGTATCAACTACATCTTTTTTTATGTTTTTAATTTCACTTACGTTTTCCATATACACACCGTTTTCGAAATGAAGATATAAACTTCGATAATCCATATTAATAGTACCTACTACTGCTATATTATCATCAGATACAAAAACTTTTGAATGAACAAATCCTTTTGAATAAGTATAAATATTTATTCCTGAATCAACTAAATTTTTAATATATGATTTTGTTAAAGAGTAAACTATTTTTTTATCAGGAATTCCTGGAACTACAATACTTACTTCAACTCCTCTTTTATGAGCAAGTATTAATGAATTACTCATAACCTCATCAATTATTAAATATGGAGTTAGTATATAAACATATTTTTTAGCTTGATTAATTATATTTAAATAAGTATCTTCTCCTTCTAAATTAGAGGTAATAGGTGAACAACCAAAAGCTACAGTATATCCATCTTCTTTTATTTCATTTTTAAAATCATATTTAAATTTATTATAATCATTATCTTCTTTAATGCAAGCATTCCAATCAGTTAAAAATAAAATAGTTAAATTAAAAATAGAATCTCCTACTAATTTAATAGCATTATCTTTCCAATATCCATAAGGACTATTTATATTAATATATTCATCTGATATATTAACCCCACCAGTAAAAGCTACCATACCATCAATTATAGTTATTTTTCTATGGTTTCTATTATTCATAAATATTCCTTTAAAAGTTTTTAATTCATTAAACACAACACATTTTATACCATATTCTTCTAATTCTTTTTTATAAGTTACAGGAAGATGAAAAACACTTCCCATATCATCATATATAATTCTTACTTCAACGCCTTCTTTTACTTTTTCTTTTAATATATTAAGAATACTATTCCACATAATTCCTTTTTTATTAATTATAAAATATTCTATAAAAATAAATTTTTTTGCTTTTTTTAATTCTTTAAGATATTCAAAATAAAACTTTTCACCTGTTTCATAATAAGTTATTTTATTATTTTTAGTTACGGGATAACCTAAATAATTATTAAAATATTTCAATTTATCTAAATTATTATTTTCTAATTCTTTAGTTATATTTTTATCAATTAAATAATATTTCTTTGATTCTTTTTCTGATTTATAAATATTAATTAATGTTTTACTATTTAACATGTTACTTCCTAAAGCAATATAAATTAAAGTTCCAGCTACTGGAGCTATAGCAATTAATAAAATAATTGGGATATCATTGGTCATACTTTTACTATTTTTAATTATTTTTAAAATGATTAAAATACTTAATATTGATACAATAGTTTTTACTAAAGATATTTTTTCATAGAAAAACAACATCACTATAACACTAAATGATATTTGTAATATAAAACTTAATGCTACTATAATACACCTTTTAATCGCCACTGTCATAAAAACACTCCTTATAAATATTTTATCATATTTTTTTTAAAATTCTTCATAATAATTATAGATATTTAAAATGAAAGTAGGTATTTTATGAAACCGATTATTGGAATTGTTGGAAGACCAGGATTTAATAAAAAAACAACTATTGAGGTATTGGATAGTTATCGAATAGCTATTATTAAATCTGGAGGTATTCCTATTTTAATTCTTCCAACTCAAACTGTTGAGTATTATGATAATAAAGATATTAAAGTATTAACTTTAGAAGAAAAAGATAGTTTAAAAAAACAAATTGATTTAGTTGATGGTATATTATTACAAGGTGGGAGTATAGCATATGAGTATGATAGATATATTTGTGAAATAGCTCAAAATAAACCTATTTTGGGTATTTGTATGGGTATGCAAGTAATGTGTAATTATGATAATGATAATAAAAATATTAAAATAGAAAATCATCAAAGTGAAGATGATTATGTTCATGAAGTTACAATTGTTAAAAATTCTTATCTTTATTCTATTTTAAAAGAAGAAAAAATTAATACTAATAGTAAACACAATTATAAAGTTTTAAATAGTGGTTCATATAAAGTTGCTGGTATATGTGGCGATGTAATAGAAGCTGTTGAAAAGAGAACTTCATTTAATATTGGTGTTCAATGGCACCCTGAAAAAAATTATGATAATGATATTATAAGTCAAAGATTATTTAAAGAATTTATATATCGTTGTAAAAGGTAATATTTATAATTCAAATCATTTTTTATTCTCAAAATTTATAATAATTACTTCTACTTTACCTTTTTTCTTACATAGCTTACGGCGTATTATAATTGTTATCCAAACATTTTTCCTATTTGAAGATTTTATTTATTATTTTATAAAATTAAAAAGTCATAATTGACTTTTTAACTAAATGTTTTTTGTTGTTTAAATGTTTCTACTTTATCTCGTGT
>CAZTXU010000053.1:0-4685 GCA_964617705.1 uncultured Muribaculaceae bacterium | reverse complement strand
ACAGAATCACAAGTAAAAAATACCAAAATTTGATTTTTTGGTATTTTTTGGTATAATATAAAACAAAAAAAGAACCCAAAAAACTATAAACAATAGGTCCTTTTTTACCAAAACGATGATTATATGATACTACTTAATTATAAGATTGTCAATACATTTGGCTATAAAAATCATTTAGAATTTTTTAAGAATATAGATGAAATAATAGAACAATTAATAAAAGAATATGAAGAAATAATAAATTATGGGTATTTAGAATGCCCTGAATGTGGAGAAAATGAATTTACTAACTATTGTACATATGAAAGAAATGTAGTAATAGGTACAATAGCTAAAAAAATAAACATAAAAAGAGTACAATGTAAAAATTGTAAAAAAACACATTCATTATTACCACCATTTTTAAAACCAAAATTTCAGTATGAATCATCATTTATAGATTATATGATGTTTTTAATAAAAGAAAAAAAAGAAAAAATAACCGAAATAGCAGAAAAACATTTTGTATCAAGACAACTATTAAATTATTGGAGAAAAAGATATAAACAACATAAACCATATTTAATGACAACCATTGGAAAAGATATAAAAAAAATATTTGAACGGACATTTAAAGAAGAATATTATAAAAAAAATCATATAGTATATTTTACAAAATCAGTATATGTAACTTATTATGTATCATGAGGTCTATTTTTACTAAAAAGAACCCCATAACTTTTTCCTATACAAGAAAGCAATAAAGTTTTATACTAAAAACCGAAAGAAAAAAAGGGGAAAAAGTAAAAGGAGGTGAGAAAAATAAAAAAAGAAAGTAGGATAGACTTGTTTCGTTATGGAATAATATCACCATATATACATGGTGATGTAGGAGAAATAAGCAAAACCGCATTTTTCAAAGAAGCATCAAAGAAAAAATACTATTTTAAAGGAAAAGAATACACGTTTAGTAGTGAGACTATAAAAAAATGGTATTACAAGTATAAAAATTTAGGATTTGATAAGCTAAATAATAAAGAAAGGGATGATAAAAATAAATCAAGAAAACTAGAAGAAGAAGCAATAAATTATATAATAACTTTAAAAGGGAAATATCCCAAAATAACAACAAAACAAATATTTAAAAAATTGAAAGAAGAGAGAATAATAAAAGATAATATAGAAATAAGTACCTTTTATAGATATATAAAAGGAAATAATTTAACAAGTGTAATAATAAATAGTCAAGAAAGAAGAAGGTATGAAGTAGAAAAAGTAAATGACTGTTGGCAAGCAGATACAACATATGGACCTTATATATTAGAAAAAGATGGAAAAAAATATAGAACATATTTAATCCATTTTATAGATGATAAATCAAGATTAGTAGTAGGATATGGCTTTTTTTATAATGATAATTCAGAGAATGTTCAAAAAGTATTAAAAAAAGCCATATCAAAATATGGAATACCAAAAATGTTGTATTTAGATAATGGAAAAAGTTATACAAACCTTCAAACAGAAATAATATGTGCCAGATTAGGAATAAAAATAGTACACACGCATGCATATGATCCTTCGGCAAAAGGGAAGGTAGAGAGATGTTTTAAAACAATAAAAGAAGGATGGATGTATACCAAAGATTGGAATAAATATAAAAACATAGAAGAACTAGAAAATGATTATAAAGAATATCTACTAAAAGATTACATAAATAAAAAACATAGTGAATTACAAGAAACACCAAATAATGTATGGCATGAAGGAATAAAAAATACCCAATATAAATTAGTAGATGAAAAAAAACTAGATGAAATATTTATGCATACAGAAGAAAGAAAAGTAAATAAAGATAGAACAATAAATTTGAATAATAAAGTATATGAAGTACCATATAAATACGTTGGGCAAAAAATAGAATTAAGATATACTGTAGGAAAGCAAGATGAAATATGGATATATGAAAAACAAGAAAGGAAAGAAAAATGTAAGTTATTAAATAAAGAAGAAAATAGTAAAGTAAAAAGAAAAACAAATATTGATTATTCAAAAATAATCAATAAAGAAGAAGATGTAATAGAAAAAGAGGAATGAAATGTATACAAGTTATTATGGATTAGATAGTAATTTTTTAAAAACAAAAACAAAAGAATACGAAAGTGAAGACTATAAAAACGTAATAAATAGAATAAAATATGTTAAGGAAGTAAAAGGAATAGGACTAATAGTAGGTAAATCAGGGACAGGAAAAACATATACAATAACAAGTTTTATAGATAAAACAAATCAAGAGTTATATGAAATAGTATATATAAAAGCAGCAATTGTTTCATCATTTGAATTTCTAAAACTAATATGTAACAAATTAGAAATAGATGTAGGAAATTGTTATAAAGGAGATATATATAACAAAATAAAAGAAAAAATAAGAGAAATAAAAAAAGAAAGAAGAGAGTTTATACTAATAATAGATGAAGCAGAAAATTTAAATCAAAAAGCAATAGAAGAAATCAAAAATTTATATGAAATAGATACAGAAAGAAGAGAAAATATAACAATAATATTAGTAGGAACAGAAGAAATAAGAGAAGAAATCAAAAAAGCAAAATATGAACGTTTAAGACAAAGAATAATAGTAAACTATAATATGCAAGGATTAACAAGAGAAGAAGTAAAAGAATATATAAAAGAAAAAGTAGAAGAATCAAGTGGAAATGATATATATACAGAAACAGCATTAAACGCATTATACAGTATAAGTGGTGGAAATATAAGAAATTTAAATAAAATAATATTATCATCATTAATGATAGGATATCTAAATAAATCACCAAAAATAGATGAAGAAATAGTAAGAATAGCTAAAAGCGAAGTTGATTTTGAATAATAAGAAAGAAAAAGATATTATGATAAATGATGATTTAGAAACATATATAAAAATGGAGATATGTGAAATTGTTATGGATAATTTAAAATTATTTATGTGGGATGATACAAAATTAAGAAAATTAAGAGAATATTGTAAAGTACATGTAGAAGAACCTATAACTCCAACACCTACTGAAATATTAATTGAATTTGTTCAAGAAGCATTACAAGATTTATTGATTTCTAACTTATATGATTTTAGGAATTTATAATAATTCCTAATTTTTTGTGTGCCGTACATGGCATATAACTAGGTGGTGAAAGTCCACTATACGCGTAGGTATCAACGAAGTATTAGAGAAACACAAGGCATTAACAGTGATGTTAGGGCTAAAGGAAGTGTGGAACAAAATCGTGGCTCAACGTACAGAAACTTGATACAAAGGCTATATAAATGGATGAGGTTACAAAACAAATTAAAGTCCAAAAGATACACGTAAGTTTATATAGTAAATCAAGTGAGTAAACGAGGAAAGTTATATGTCTTACTACGGGAGGTCTTGCAAACGATTAAGCACAAGCGGTTTAATACACCAATTGTTAAGAGAAGAGGTATCGGTCGAAAAAGGTTTGTTGCAAGAAGTCAGCAGAGGTCATAGTACTTATAGCAATATAAGGAAGGACTGAACAATTTATGGTGTTTAAGTACACTAAAATTATGTTAATCATAATTCAGAATAAATAAAAGGTAAATAAGTAGAACGTATTCCTATGTATAAATCCTTAAAAGAATAATGATTAATGTTGAAATTAGAAAGGAAAAAAACAAGTATGGAATTACTAGAAAAAGTCTTAGATGACAAAAATTTATTTGAAGCATATAAGCAAGTATATAAGAATAAAGGAACAAGTGGAGTTGATGGAGTAACTGTTGATGAACTTGGTGTTTATATGTATAAACATAAAGAAGAAATTAAAGAACAAATAAGGAATAGGAAATATAAACCTAGTCCAGTAAAAAGAGTTTATATACCAAAAGATAATGGAGATAAAAGAGGACTTGGAATACCAACAGTAGTAGATAGATTAATACAACAAGCAATAGTGCAAGTTTTATCTCCAATATATGAACAACAATTTAGTGAAACAAGTTATGGCTTTAGACCAAATCGTTCTTGTGAAATGGCTATAATAAAATTACTAGAATACTTTAATGATGGATATACTTGGGTAGTAGATATAGACCTACAAAAGTTCTTTGATACAGTATGTCATGATAAATTAATCTCTATTATAATGAAAACAATACATGATGGAGAATTAGTGTCATTAATAAGAAAATATTTAGTAAGTGGAGTAATGGAAAATGGTGTAGTTAGTCCAACAAAAGTAGGAACACCACAAGGTGGAAATCTATCTCCTTTACTATCTAATATAATGTTAAATGAATTAGATAAGGAACTAGAGAAAAGAGGTTTAAGATTTACGAGATATGCAGATGATTGTATTATCGTAGTTCAAAGTGAAAAAGCAGCAAATAGAGTTATGGAAAGCATAACAAAATTTATTGAAAAGAAACTAGGATTAAAAGTAAATATTGAAAAAAGTAAGATTGCAAGACCTAATGAAATAAAGTACTTAGGGTACGGATTTTACTATTCAAAGTCTGGAAAAATAAAACCAAAACCTCATTTAAAATCAATTCAAAAGTTTAAGAGAAAACTAAAACAACTAACTAAAAGAAGCCTAAGTATTTCCCTGGAAAGTAGAATTATTAAATTAAATCAAGTTATAAGAGGATGGATTAATTATTTTAGAATTGCAGATATGAAAACATA
>CAZTXU010000052.1:0-4865 GCA_964617705.1 uncultured Muribaculaceae bacterium | reverse complement strand
GGTAATTGGTTCATTTCAAAATATATATAGATTAGGTTATATAATGCAAAATTTAAACTTTTGGATTTTAAATGATGTTGTATGGTCTAAACCTAATGCCGCACCTAATTTTGCAGGAACAAGATTTCAAAATTCACATGAAACATTAATTTGGTGTTCAAAAACAAAAAATTCAAAATATACTTTCAATTATAAGACTATGAAATATCTAAATAATGAAAAACAAGCTAAAAGCGTATGGGATATAGGAATATGTATTGGTAATGAAAGACTTAAAGGAGAAGATGGAAAAAAAATACATTCAACACAAAAACCAGAAAAACTTTTATATAAGGTTATATTATCAACATCAAAACCTAATGATATTGTATTAGATCCATTTTTTGGTACAGGAACAACAGGAGCAATCGCAAAATTATTAGGTAGAAATTATATAGGTATTGAAAGAGAACATACTTATAATAAGGTAGCCCAAGAACGAATAAATAAAGTGATTCCTATAGACAATGATATTACTAATTTAAAGTTAGAAGTAAAGCCACCCAAAGTTCCTATGAAAAAACTTGTAGAAGTTGGAATGGTAAAAGAAAATCAACCATTATATAATAAAGATGGAATGGAAATTTGTAAAGTAAATGTTGATGGTAATGTCTATGATAATGATGATACTTTATCGATACATAAAATGTCGGCAAAATATTTAAATAGAACTAATAATAATGGATGGGATTATTTTTATGTAAAAGAAGATGGTCTTATTTCAATTGATGAATTAAGATATAAATATAATAATAAGGAGGTGAAACATGGTTAGTATTTTAAATTATAATGAATTTGTAAGTGAATTAGAAAAAACTTTATATAAAAATGCTAAAGCAGATTTAATTAATAAAATTGCTAATAATCCAGATAGATATATAGGAATATTTAGACCAACAACTCCAAAATTAAAACTAATACAAAATATTACTCAATCACATGAAATTAGTTTTGGTGATTTTGTTGAAGATATTATTACAGAATATTTAGGAAAATATTATAAAAATTTAGAAAAAAAAGCAATATATAAAAATGAAAATATTTTATTCGACCAATTATTTGAATATAATAATAAAATATTCATGGTTGAACAAAAAATGAGAGATGACCATGATTCTATTAAAAAAAGAGGACAATTTGAAAACTTTATAAAAAAAGTAAACTATTTAAAAGAAACCTATCCAAATAAAGAAATAGAAGCAGGAATGTGGTTTGTTGATCAAACATTAGTAAAAAATAAAAGATATTATTTTAATCAAATACAACAATATCAAGATAATAGAGTTACATTACATTTATTTTATGGTTATGAATTTACTAATTATTTAAATAAAGTATCAATTTGGGATGAAATGACAGAATATTTATTTAAATGGAAAATGTCAGAAGAAAATAAAATTGAATTAAATTTTGAAAAAAATTGGGAAGAAACAAAAAAAGAGTTATTAGAAAATGTTTCTAAAAAATCTTGGAAAAAAATTATAAATAATAAACAAGTAGTAGAAGAATTATTACCAATATTGTTTCCAACTAATAAATATAAAGAAATATTAGAAGAATTGAATATAAAAAATTAAGGAAAACCTTAATTTTTATTTTAATTTATTTTTTAAATGTTTAGTTACTTCATCTATATCACAAAATTCAATAACTTTATCTTTAATAATTTGATAATTCTCACTACCTTTACCAATTATCAAAACAATATCATTACTATTAGCCATATCAATAGCTTTTTTAATTGCTTCACTTCTATCAATTATTATTTCATAATTATTATATTCTTTTACTAAAGTAGTTAAATCATTAGCAATATCTAAAGGATTTTCTCCTCTTGGGTCTTGACTAGTTATAATAGCATAATCACAATTTGTAATTACATTATAACCTTTATCAGGTCTTTTACTTTTATCACGCTCACCAGGTTCAGAAAAAACAACAATTATTTTATTATGTTTAATAGAATTAGCAAATTTAAGTAATTCATTAATACCATTTGGAGTATGAGCATAATCAACAAAAACTTTAAAATCTTGACCTAATTTTATTTCTTGTAATCTACCACTAACTTTAAGATTTTTAATTTTACTTAAAACATCATTTATATCATAACCCAAACCAAATAAAGCAAGTAAACTAGCTGATAAATTATAAACATTAAATAAAGCAAGTAAAGGACTTTCAATATCATATTCTTTATTATTATATTTAATAGTAAATAACGTTTTATCACTTAATAAATTAACATTTTTAATTTGTAAATCATTATCTTCATCTAAACCATAAGTTAATACCTTACCATTACATTTATTTAAAACATCTTGATAATGTAAATCATCTTTATTTAAAACACATATTCCTTTAGTATTTTCAAATAATTCACATTTACAAGCAATATAATTTTCTAAAGTTTTATGAGTATTTAAATGTTCTTTAGTTATATTAGTTAAAATTGAACAATCAAATTTAATTCCTCTTACACGTTCATATTTAATAGCTTCACTTGAAACTTCCATAGCTAAACTTTTAATATTATTAGAAGTACAATAATCAAATATTGAATATAACTTTTCTAAAGAAGGAGTAGTATTACTAGTTTTTTCATAGTAACCACCACATTTAATTCCATTAGTTCCAATATAACCAGAATCTATTAAAGTAGAAATAATAGTTGCAACTGTTGTTTTACCATCAGTTCCAGTAACGCCAATTAATTGTAAATTATTTAAAGGATAATCATAAAATTTAGGTACAATTTCACTAAACGTTTCATTAACATCATCAACTTTAATTACAGGAACACTTTTATCAAGATTTTTATTAGCAATAATCGCACTAGCTCCTTTTTTTATCGCATCATCAATAAATAGATGCCTATCCATAGTTCCAGTACTTATACATACAAATAGATCATTTTCTTTAACATTTAAAGAATTAGTTTTAATATCATTGATTAATACATCATAAGGACAATCAATTATTTCATTTAATTTTTTCATTTTCTCACCTTTATTAATACTAGTATAAATGTAATCACTATTAAAGAAACTACAATTATTTTTATTGTTTTTTGATTTTCTTTTTCTTTTTCTTCATTTTCAATAATAATATTTGGAACATTTTCATATTTTTTAATTAATTCATCAATTTTTTCTTCTTTATTAGAAATGTTATTATAATTATTTATAAATTCTTTAATTTCTTCTTTAACTTCAAGATATTCTTTTTTATTATTATTATCTTCATAATATTTTAATAAAGTATTTATATTTGTATCAATATCATAAAGACTAGGAGAAATATCTGGTAATTTATAAAAATTATTTATTTTTTCTAAATTATAAGCAATATTATAAATTATATTTTCATTATTAGTTTTACTTAATATTTCCATTCCATATGGCATATTATTATAAAATCCCATTGGAATAGACATAGCAGGATATCCAACTAAAGGAGCAAAGGAAGAAGAAAACGTTTTAATTTTAGTAGTATATATTTCACTCATCAACATTACTTCACTTTGTAAAGTAGGATATATTACAGCATCTAATCCTAATTGTTTAAATTTATTATTGACATAATTTATATTGTTATTCCTTAAATTAACATAGTTTTTATAACTACTAGTTAATCTATAATCATTATTACAATAATAACCATTATAAGAATCTATATATTGAGTATAACCTTTACTTTTAATTAAATCATCTAATGATTTTATTTTACTATTAGTATTTTTAATATATTCATTAAAATCATAACAAAGAGTTGTAGCATCAAATTTATATGTTGGATAAAAAGTATCAATAAATATAACTTCTGCTCCTAAATTTTTTAAATTTTTAATTTGAACATCCATTAAATCTCTTATAAATTTACTAGAATTATTGTATACACTTCTAAATACCCCTATTTTAAGACCATTTAAATCTTTGAAATCAGTATATTTAACATCAACTTCATCAATTATTTCTAATATAATCGCACTATCAGATACATATTTAGTAATAGTTCCAGCGACATCTCTTAAAGATTCAAATTTAATAATTCCATCTGTATTTATTATATCTTTAGATGGTCTTAATCCAACTAAATTATTAGCTGATGAAGGAACTCTTATTGATACACCTGTATCAGTACCAATTCCAGCAACAGCTAAATTACTAGCTACTCCAACTGCTGTTCCTCCTGATGAACCATAAGAACTATAATTAGTATTATAAGCATTATATACATATCCAAAACTACTGTGTGAAAAACTAGCATTAAAAGCAAATTCATCCATATTCGCTTTAGCAATTATAATAGCTCCACTATCTCTTAATTTTTTAATAACAGCGGCATCTTCAAAAGGATATGAATCAAGCAAAGCTTTAGTTCCGTTAGTAGTTGGTAATCCTTTAACATCAATGTTATCTTTAACTAAAATAGGAATACCATGTATTAAACTTCTTCTACCTGTTTCTTGATATTCTAAATCCAATTTTTTAGCTTCTTCTATAGCATCTTCATTAACAGTAATAATAGCATTATATTTATCATTATAAGCATCAATTCTATCTAAATAAATATTAACAATTTGTTCATAAGTTAAATAACCTTTGTCAACATATTCTTGAATTTCCGTTATACTTAAATTATCAATATTAACAACAGATTCTGTTAAAGCTGATACCTTAAAAGGAATAATTAATAATAACAATAATAACTTCTTCATTGTCCACCTCTTTTTCATTTTAGCACATTTTTATAAATAAATAAACATTTGTATGGCAATCGCTTAAAAATTATTAAATAAATCTATTGACAATCATTAAGACTTG
>CAZTXU010000051.1:0-5060 GCA_964617705.1 uncultured Muribaculaceae bacterium | reverse complement strand
ATGTCATGATCGGATTAAATGACATAATACTTATGAGATATAGACTAGAACAAGTAGAGAAATGGTTTCAAACTTGTTTTGGTATTAAAGATAATAAATTGTATATTACAAGACAACAGAAACCAATAGTTGTGGATTCATTAGCAGAAGGTAAATGGATAGAATTCTTACCAACTGTAATTACAAAAGATGATGGAACACAAATGCAAGGTATAAGTATGAATCTGTATAATGAATGTGTAGTAGACGTAACAATAGATAACTTCTATGGTATGAAATATGTATTTGATAGTATAAATCTTATAGATATGGCAAATCATATGATCGGTTATCTAAGAAGACCACAATTTGGTACTAATTTTACAGATTTAACTCATATGAATAGTTTTGAAGATCCCTCACAAGAGAATAATCCGATATTGAATGATTATCAAAACAATAACAACACCAAGAAGAAAGGTGGGTTCTTTTCACAATAAAAGTGAGTAGACTTTAATTAGTCTACTCACTTTATTTTTTTATATTGTAAGAATATAAGGTTGATGTTTATTAGCTGCTGATACATAACTATCTTTAATGTAACTTATTACATCTTCTCGTTTCATTGCTGCATCTTGAAGATCTGAAAGTTTTAAGTCTATATTAGCATATACAGTCTCTAAACCTTCAAACATCTTTAGTTCTTGATACAAGAATCTAGCTACATCGCATACAGCTAAATCTTCAAATGTTTCCATTTGTGTAGGACTGATAGTAGTTAAACTATCATTATGTTGTACCAAAAGATATATATTGAAGTCTGTATAAGATTTACCAAGATCAGAACCAGTGGAATTTTCAAGTCTTACCATGTTTGGTGGTTCGAAGTTTGGTATTATTGTTGTATTAAACAAGCTTATCATATCTGCTTGTGCTTGATATAAAGCAATATCAACTAAACCTAATGAATTAGAATATACATCATATATTCCATATCCAGAAGCCTGCTGTTTAATTACAGAACTGTTTGAGAAATCGTCCCAAGCAATATCTCTTATACCAAGTATAGTTACACCATCTAATACATCCTCATCAAGAAGATACCAACCATCTTTCATAGGAGTATCTTTGGTAATATGATATTTTAATTCAAATGGGAAATATCTTGAGAAAGTTACTAAAGTTTCTTCTTTAATAACTTCAACCCATTTATCTTTCTGTAAATGTTCTGGAAGATTTAATGGTCTGGTACCTAAACGACGTTCAATCTTATTTAATAACTTAGTCATGTTATTAGAAAATCCAGCCATATTAGTAATCCTCCTTTACATAAATTCTTTAGCTTTCTTTGCACAATAATTCTGAATTTCATTCTGAAGATATGTCTCAAGGTTAATTACATAGATATTTCCTGTTTTACTTGTTAATTTAACCTGAGGATTAAATCTTTCATTCACCAATTCAATATTGTCATAGAAAATTTCAAATGTTTCCATAACCTGTCTTACATTAGCAGATTCATGTTTGATATAATCAATAACCTGATTATTTGTGATAGGAATAAGCATACCTGGATCATCTTTCGGTAATACAATAGAACTAGATTCAGATACAATACCTTGTGTATATGCTCTAGGATGAGAAGGATAAATAACTCTATCCCAAGTAATAAGCTTAGGATTCTTTACTTCTGCTCCTCTACCTGTATTTACAATAGAACCTAATGCTCTTAAAGACCAAGCAGGAGTAAATCCATCAAGAAGATCCTGATTGAATTCTTCTCCTTTAGCATTATTAGTTCCTCTTGCATATGCTTTAATAAAGTTGCCCTCTGTCCAAAGTTTTAAAAAGATGGCAACTGTATTATTAGGATCAATCTGAGACTGTCTCTGAATATCTTTAGATAATGGATGACCATTCTCTGCTCTAAGTTCTCCATGAGCAATAAGTTCCTGTGTTCTAGGAGCTGTAATCTGTGGGAATAATTCATTAGAGTCATAGAATCTTCCATTTCTATTCTTTTCATTTGCTTCCTGTAATATTACTTCAGCTACTACTCTTCTTTTATCCATAGAATGAACTATAGTAGGTTTATATTCCTGAGAAGTAGTAGCAGTTTCTATAATAACGTACCCAATATTAGGATCAATCATGTTATGATTCCTCCATTCTTTCTTCTTATTATTAATATAATTGTTCTCTAAAACGCCTTATATGCTTTAATTTAAGCCGATAACAATATAGTAATTCTAATAAAGGGGGATCATGCTATATGATTTCATTTAACAAAGTTAAACAAAGAAAAATGAAAATGGAATCATCAACAACAAGTGTATATCGTCCAAATATCAAAAATATTACTAGTCCTATTACAATGAATATTATGGAAACATTCTTAAACTCCATTAATAATTCAGAAGATATCAACTATTTTGGTACTAAGATTTTTGATATTTATGAAACATTTGTTCATGATAATTCTAATCATCCGAACTATGTAAAGAAAATTACAGATGTAATCAATGAGAATGTATTACCTCAATACAAAGATTTACAATCTTTAAAGAATTATATTGGTAATTCTAAAGTATTAGGCGTATTTAAAGAAAGCATTGATGACTTTATCTATTGCGATCGTATTATTAAGAATGATAGAGTTATCAATAAGAGATTTGATACAAGAAATTTCATAGAATCTAAATATACTAAGTTAGATATGGATGAAATGGTTAGATCTTTATGTGAATTTATTGATACTTATGATATTTCTACTGAAGCTAAATATCATCTTGCTTTAGAGAATATCACTTTTATGCTTAAATCTAAAGATAAGACTTTAGATGAATCAGTAATTCAGAATAATATTACTGATTATTTCTTAATGAGAGAATCTGTAATGACTGATACTTATATCAGAAAACTTCAAAAAGTTGCAATTGATTCTCCATTAGTAAACGAATCAGTATTAAATCCTTACTT
The DNA here is from genome assembly GCA_964617705.1 of uncultured Muribaculaceae bacterium. Taxonomy (GTDB): domain Bacteria; phylum Bacillota_I; class Bacilli_A; order RF39; family UBA660; genus Faecisoma. Next base: position 2,102 of record CAZTXU010000051.1, on the reverse strand, counting down.
ATTCTCAAAAGGTCATTACTATGGAGATCGTATTCAGAATATTCTTGAATACGATTTATCAACATTGAATTCTGAAAAGAAGGTATCTGAGCAGATATATACATGGCTTGATGAAATGTGTATAGGAGATACAGAAGCTAATCAACGTAAGTTAGATTGCATATTAGCTTTACCATTAGCTATTAATGTATCAGAATCTTTTATCAATGGTCAATTAGTAAATTATCTTTCTATTCATGAGAATAGTATATTTACAAGTCAGATAAAAGAATCTTTAAATCAATATAAAGATGGTTTGAGTAGTATTAATTTCTTAAATGAAGTTAAGAACGATAAAGGTGAAGAAGTGCCTAAGAAGTGTCCTAAATGTGGTGGAGAAATAAAGATATTTATTCAGGGAGAACCTGTATACTTATGTCAAGATTGTAAGAAGTATTTTGGTACTGTACCATTCCCTTCTTCTAAAAAGAGTGTTAAAGAATCTACCAATCTTCTTGAATCTAAATTAGAGAAAACAGATTTAGATAAAGCTATTAAACAATTTAAAGTAGAACAGAGAAAAGATTCTAAAGCATTTCAGAGAGTTTTAAATGCTCTTTATGCTAAAACACCTAATGAAATTATTAATGAATTTCCTCATGTATTAGGTTTAGTTAGAGTGGCATTTATCTTTGCACCTATATCAATTCCAGTTGTAGGTCCAGTATTAACTTTACTAAATGCTTGTGTTGATAAGATACTTAGTTATCATGTCAATGTAAAGCAGAGTGAAAAACTCTTTAAATACTTAAGAGATGAAAAGACTAAAGTAGAAGATAAGTTAGAAAAAATAGATGACGAAGAAAAGAAAAAGAAAGCAGAATCTTATATTAAAGAACTTGAAGATTGTATGAAGAATGTAAAGAAATATGCTAGTGATGAATTACCTAAAGAAATTGAAGATGATGATTCTGATGACATGGATGATATTTCCTTTGATGATTTTGACTTTGATATGGAATTAGAATCTTATCAGATTAAAGAAACTACTAAGGAAATCCCTAGTGTATTTACAGAATCTACATATGAAGAAGATGATATATCTTTCTTAGCAGATATTTCTTTATATGAACAATCTCTTGAGAATATTCTTAATAATAAAGACAGAGTGAATGGTATGATTCTTAGAAATATAGATGTGATGGCAGAAAACTTAAAATACTTTGCACCTATTATTGCTAATTGTCCTACCGTTATAGATTATAGAGTATTCTCTGAAGCTGTAAAGGATTATATGTATGATCCGACATCTATGGATAATGTAAATGTAGATAGTATTCTTAGTAAAGCATTAGAAAATAGATTTATTTCAGACAATTTCTTAAATACAGTTATTGAGAGTGAATCTATATATGCTTTAGATCAAATAGTAACAGAAGGATTTGATCTCAATAATGTCAAATTAGCTTTCCAAGCATTAAAGAAAAAGATGAAAGACTTAAATACTAAACAAAAGAGTATTTGCCAATCATTAGATGCAACAGGACATCAGTTAATTAATTCTATAGAAAAAGCTATTAGAGAAGATAGAAGAGAAGCTGTTATTAAAGGTTCTATTATTCCATCTTTCTCTAAATGTATTAAACTTGGTATTGCTTTAGGTGGAGTAACAGCTATAAATCCTGTAGCTGGTTTAATTACTGCTGTTGGATATTTTGGAGCTTCTAAAGTATTAACCCAAAGAGAAAAACAGTTAGTATATGATGAAATAGCTACAGAATTGCAAGTAGTGGAGAAACAGTTACAAATTGCTGAGAATGATGGAGATATGAATCAATATAGATTCTTATTAAACTATCAGAAGAAACTTGCCAGAGAAAGACAGAGAATTCGTTATGGTTTAAAAGTAAGTGGTAGAAGAATACCAGATGCTGTTGGACCTAAACGAGATTAAGGAGGATATATACATGGCATTGTTTGGACAAGGAAATAAATCAAATTTTACTTTCTTTGATGAAAGTTTAGATGATTTTGTTATTAATGAATTTGATGCTGGAAATGATGATACTGATGACGAAGATGATGCTATTCAGGGATTAGATGGTAGTGAAGTAGGAGATGAG
>CAZTXU010000050.1:0-5093 GCA_964617705.1 uncultured Muribaculaceae bacterium | reverse complement strand
CCCACTAAAATGTCTTAACGGTTAATTTTTACTCCCCACTCAATTATCTAGAACCCAAATTATAAGGTTTTAACTTTGACATTTACAGACTTACCTCCTTTGCTATAATTGCAGTTAATAGACCGCAATTATAGCAAAGGAGATTTATCTATCAAATACTCATCACTAAAACCAAATCAAAACTATCTAAATTTTTTCTTAACACAAATAAACAGTACTTATCAGTTTCTATCTTTTTGATTTAAGAGATGATATATCTTGAACTGATTGTTGATTTACCTTCAATTGTTTCATTACAGAATTATATTCTAATTCAGCAAATTGATCATTTGATAAATAACAACTATCTATCAATCCATGATTTCCAAAAACAATATACCAATTATCACCTGTTACAATTTTACTTCCTTGAGGAATTTTAATATAATTAAAATTATTCCCTATTTGGTATGAATAACATGCTCTTATTTTATTAACATAAGCTTCTATATCCTCACTATATTCATTAACACTAACTTGTTTTCTAGTTCTTTGGTATAGTGCAGGAACATCACCTTTTTTAATTTTTTCAGGCGTTAATTCACCAATTGCAGATTTAATACAGATAAGTGAATAATTACCAAAATCAGTATTGAAAAAATCGTTTTCAGATGATTCTTTTAAATTTTTTGTTGTGTTTCTAAATTGTTTCCAATCATCACTTTCTGCATCCATAGGATTCACACCTATTTCATAAGTTGTTATACTATCTACATTTGATTCAGTATCTTCAAGAGTATAACTCCTTGTGACTACAACAAAATCTATTTTATTTTCTTCGTTTTGATTATTTTGAGATGTTTCTACTATATCATAACATGCTTGTTCAAAAGTTTTTATAATTGATTCACGTTCTGAACCATAAGCTGATGATTTTTTATCATAAATAGTTCTTAATTGATTAATATAAACACCATTACCATTTCTGAACCCAGATGCTCTACCTATGAAGTTACCTTCAAAATCAGTTAATTTAATAACAAATCCATTTTTATCTAATGCACAATAATGTAAGAAATCGTTATCATTACCACAACATCTAAAACAAGCGTTGGTATCTAATCCAGTTGTTAACAAAGTTTCATCAGTTGAATCATATAATGAATATTTATAACTACGATATGAACCATGTATATATGGTACTGTTGATTCTTTTCTTGACACCATAGAACTAATCAAATCACATGCAACTTTTATTCTTTCTGCTGGAGAATTTGAAGTAAATCCATTATTACTATATATCTTTTTTATTACGTCTTTCCCTAATAAACTTATTTGTTTTAAGTCAGCATATTTAAACATATCTTTAAAATCTAGAATTTTATCTAAATTTTCAATAGTAAATTCTTCTAGTGTAAGTAAATTCATTAAATTTGGTATATTAGCTAAAACATTAAATAATTCATTATATGAAACATATTTTTGAATCTTAGTAAATTGTAGACCATTACCATCATATTTTCCTAACTCACTAATCATAGAAAATATAATTAATCCACTTTCATTTAATAATTTTTGTGCGGCTTGATAATTTTCTTGATTCAATAGTACTTCTTTATTTTCTTCTAATGTTTCTATATAAGTATTAAATAATCTTATGCGATATCTATTAAATACATTAGGATCAAAACTATAATATTCATCTGTAAATGGACATTCATCAATAACTGATTTTATATCATCTTGAGTTAAATTATCAAAACTATCAATTCCCTTAGCAATTTTAATAATTTCACTTCTAATTTTTCCAAAAACGTATTTTAAGTCTTTATAACCCATTATTTGAGCTAATTCATTTTCATTAAATCCATTTCCTTTATAAATATACTTTTCTCCATCAAAAGAGATAAAACTTCTATACTTATTTACTTCTTGACCATCAAAAGTAATATTATGATTATTTAATCTATTTATTATTTTAGATACTTTTTCATAGTTTTCATATTCATCAAATCTAGTAGGTTTTGATGAAGGTAATATATCATCTATACTTGATACATTATTACTTATTGATTGTGTAATAAATAAATCTAATATTTGTGATATTCTATCTTTGCTTATAGATGAATTATAATTATATGTTAAGTATTTACTTTTTATTACTCCTAATTTTTGCATTAAATCTGAATCTTGACTATTAAACAATTTTTTTAACATATCCCTTTGTTTAATTTCTACAACTTTCTTTTTAATAATTGGATTATCAATACGAATAATAAAAAGTTTCTTATATTGTTCATCAAAAAGTGCCATTTGTTCACTTATAAATTCTTCTTTACTCTTTGAAATAAATAAAGCTGCATTTTTTGATATATCATCTCTTTTTGCTTGTAATAATTCAAGTTTATTTTCTGCTGTTGAGCTATGATATATTTGATGATAATCAATAAAAGCATTAAATAAAGCATATTTTCTCTCATCTAGCACATCATCAATTTTCATCAAAAATTTCAATTCATTTAAAGCACTTATAAAATTGTTATTTTTTTCTAATGAATCACAAATTCTATTAAAAATATTTGTATAATAATCATTGTTTTCTCTACGATAATCTTCCCATTTTTTTTGTGAAACCATTTGAAAAACTTTTCTTGCATCAGAAACTTTCAAAGGTGTATTAATAGTACTTTTAATGAAATCTTTAAGTCTATCATAAAATATTTTTGTTGTTTCATTTTCTGATTCTTTTGGAATTCCAACTTTCTTTAAATAGTAATCTAATACATATTCATCTTTTAATAAAGATATAGGAAAATTAAATAATTGTTCTAAAGAATAGTAATCTTTACTAAGTAAAAAATGTCTTATTTCATACAATCTTAATTTAATATTTTTATCTTCTGGTGTTTTAATAGGAAATTCTTCAAGGTCTTTAATTAACCAATATTGCATATCCTCTGAAAAATATCTTGCACTATTAACATCATTTTTAATTGAGTTTAAACAAATTCTTGTATTGTTTCTTAAATTATCAGGAGAATAATAATTTAAAACATAATTTTGATATATCAAAGCATCATATACTCTCTCAATTTCACTTGGATTCTTTTCTAAATATTTCCAATCAAAATAATTAACACTTTCAGGATTATTTTTTGCACTTGAAATACAAATATCAGTATTTCTTTTAAAATTTATTGGAGCATTAAAGCTAATTACATAATCTAAATGGTTTTCAATTATATAATTTTCAATTTCAATAAGTTCTTTGGGTATAAGATTGTTCCAAATAACATTTATACCTGAAGTTTTATCTAATCTAATACTTTGCTTAATCAATTCAATATTGCTTCTTAAAAAAGTGGGACTATCTGAAGACAAAATATAATTACTGGTTTTTGCAAGTTCAATAACAAAATCAGCTATTTCCCTAGTCCAAGCATTTTGTGGAACAAAGTTTATGCTATTAATATCTGCTTGTGCGGATTGTTTAATTAAATCTTTGTTTTGAAGCATAAATAATGGAGTATCTGCACGGAATATATATCCCTGTCTTTTTGCTTCTAAAATTGCTTGTTCTTTTATTTCTTCATTAATATTATAAGCATATACAATACTATTAATATCCCTTTTTATTGATGCTAAAATAACATCTTTATCTCTTTTTAATTCTATAAAACTACGTATATCTAATGTATTTGTTGGATTTTGTAAAAAATGATTTTTTTGTTCTTCTAAATCACGTCCTGTATGTAGAGAAAGAGTTCTATGTTCTTCTCTTGGATTATTGTCATAATCATCACTTTCACTAAAAAGACCAATTTTATTCATTTTATAATTATTATATATATCGTTAATTTCTTTAATTAAGTTTTTGTTATCTATTTCTATCATGTACATATCTTTCTTTTGCTGTTGATTTATTAAATATTCTGCTAATGCCCTTGCAAGTTCTTCATTAGTTAATCTATCTTCTCTCATAAAATCATCTCCTTAAGTTTTTATCTGTTATCATTATAACATTTTTTCCACTTTTTGTACATTCTTATAATGTCATTAACACATACGAATATTAATTTTTATTATACAACTTAATAAATCATTAACCCAATTGCCATTAAAATTTGTTTTAATATAAGTAATATTTGTAGTATCTAATTCAGCATTATTAATTCTATTTAATTTATCTTCTATCATTTTTTCTTTATCAAGTTCAAAAACTTTTAATCTATTATTAACTTTAAATGCTGATGTATCGTATCCACTTGCTAATATTAAATATTGCTTTAATCCTAAATTAATTTCATTGAATAAATGATGTTCATTAAATGCAGATTTTGCCAAAACTGATGGAGCAAGATTATTATTAACTATCCAATTCAATGGCTTATTGTCTTTGTAATCAGGATTAAAAAAACTAATACCATTTTTCATAGTTTCTGATATTTTATTGTATTCATCCTCACTTATTAATTTTAGAGCAAAACTATCATCGTAGATTTTTATATTACTATTTTTTGTATGATAACTTCTTGCAAAAGAACTAATTATTATAATACTAAGAAAAATTAAAGCAATTATATATCTTATCCATTTAGGAACTTTTTTACTTTTCAATAATTCATGACTTCCTTCTAATACCAATTTATCAATATTTCAATTAAATCATCCATTTTCTATTCTCCCTACAAATTACTATTTTTCCATCAATTCAAAATTTTTCTTTTCTTCTTCAACCACACTAATTAATTCTTGTTATGTTGGCATATGTAATTTATATTCAGAAGAAAAGATTGTTTTATTATCTTCAGGTAATGTATATTTAACAATAGTTTCATTTTTATTTGTCGAAAGCAATATCCCAATTGTTCTATTTTCATCATCTTGTTTAATTTCTCTATCATAATAATTAACATACATTTGCATTTAACCTATATCTTGATGAGATACTTTTCCTATTTTTAAATCAATAATTACAAAACATTTTAAAAGTCTATTATAAAAAACTAAATCAGGATAAAAATGGTCCTCTTCAAGTGTTAATCTTACTTGATTTCCTACATAACTAAATCCTTTTCCAAGTTCTAATAAAAACTCTTTTAAATGTTCTATAA
>CAZTXU010000049.1:0-5228 GCA_964617705.1 uncultured Muribaculaceae bacterium | reverse complement strand
TTAGTACCAACTAATTTAACAGGTATTAAAGGTCAAACATTAAATGATATTACATTACCTAGTGGATTTACTTGGAATAATACAAGTACAACACTTACTGTTGGAACTCATACTTATAAAGCAACATACACACCAAGTGATAGTACTAATTATAATGTTATAAATAATATTGATATAACAGTAGTTACAAAAGATTTATTTAATATAACAACATCAGTTACAAGTGGTGAGGGAACTATTAATGGACCATTTAATAATGTAGTTGAAGGTTCATCAAAAGAAATTATCTTCACACCAGAAACTGGATTTATGATTGATGAAGTATTAGTAAATGATATAGAAACAACTGTTACTGATAATAAATTAACTCTTGTATTAAATGGAAATAAAGATGTAAAAGTAAGTTATAAAAAGATTCCATTTACAATTACAATAGTAGATACAGAAGGAGCAACAATTACTCCAGATGGTACAGTTGCTGTAAATTATGGAGATAATAAAGAATTTACAATTACTCCTAATAGTGGATATATTTTAGTTAAAGTATTAGTAAATGATGTTGATAAAATTAATGAAATGACTAATGATAAATTAACTTTAAATAATATAACTGCTAATATGGAAATTAAAGTAGTAGTTGAAAGAATTGTTTATGAAGTAATTGAAGGAGCTAATCAAAAATATACAATCACTAAAGATAATGAAGCTAAATTCAGAATTGATGCTGAATATGGTACATTTGAAGATGGTGGAAAAGTATATGTTGATAATAAACTAGTAGATAGTAAAAACTATACTTCAAAAAGTGGTAGTACAATAATTACTTTAAAAAGAAGTTATGTTGATACATTATCAGTTGGAAATCATACATTAAAAGTAGTATTTGCTGATGATGGTATAGCTACTACAAACTTCACAGTAGCAAAAACAGAAACTAATAATCCTCAAACTGGAGATGATACAGGATTATATATTGCAACTGGTATCTTATCAGTAATTGGATTAATTGGTGCAAGTGTATTTGTTATTAGAAGAAAACAAGAAAATTAATTAAGGGTTAGAGTTTTCTCTAACTCTTTTTAATAAAGGATGATGATATGAAAAATAAAAAATTAAAACAAATTATCATTGTTTCTATTCTTCTATTAATTATTATTCTAATAATAGTCCTTAATAGTGGAACTAATGTTGGAAAAATAAAAAATGGTAAAGCAAATTATATTGATATAATTGAAAATGTTACCAAATATGAAGATAGTATTATAATTGAGTTTGAAAATAGTGAAGAACTAATTGATAACTGTATTATGACAACTGAATTATATGATAAGTTTAAAAATAATGATTCACTTTATAACATAAGTGTTGAAGATTATGCAAAATTATCAACACTTACTGCAAAAGAAAGTTATAATATCAATAAAGCTATGCAAATAGGTTTAGTTGAAAAAGATGAAAGTTATACCGATTATTTTGCTAAAACTTGTGGATTTAAAAACAAAAAAGAATTGCTTAAATATACAAAAGCTGTAATTAAATTAGCAAATAAAGAAAAATAAGTAAAACTACTTATTTTTTTATTACTTTCTAATTGCTCAATTTTATCTTTAATTCTACTCATTATATTAATTACATGAGAATAATGTGAATTATATAATTTTAATTTAAGTAAAATATAAAAAAGTACTATTGAACCTAATTAATGGTTTGAAAATAGTACTTTTTATATAATATTTTAGTTTACTTCCCTATAATATTTTATTGTTATTTTTTGATTACCTTCAGTAGTAGCAGTTATTAATGTGTTTCGATAATTTCCATCAGTACATTGTGCTCCTAAATTTCCTTCATAGTTTTTAGATTTAGGATTTGTTTTTTTAACTGGTGTACAATTTGTATCATCATCTGCTTTGGCAGACCAAGTTACAACTTGATTTGCTTCAACTGAAAATTTTTCATTAGATGCTGGTAAAACTTTTCCGTTAGCAGTAACTGTTTCATGTTTTGGTAAACTATAAAATGATGCGTATAATTCTAAATCTTTTTCAATTGTTAATTTAGTACTAGCACTTTTACCACTTGGAAGTGTTGCAGTAACAGTAACAACTTTTCCATTTACAGCACATGCTTTAAGCCAAGCTTTTACTTTAGCTCCACTACCAGTAATAACATCATTTGCTGTTAATTCACCTGTTTTTGAATCAATTGTTACACAATTATCATCATCAATAGTATATGTTACATTTCCACTAGCATTTTCTACTTTAGCAATTGCTTTAGCAGTTTTATTTCCTTCTCTGTGGATAGTGTTTCTTGATAATGATAAACCAATTGTTTCCTCTTTAGGCTCTTCTTTTTTAGGTTCTTCTTTTTTAGGCTCTTCCTTTTTAGGCTCTTCGTTTTTCTTCCAGTTAGCATATAAAGTTGTATCCTCATTTAATTTAGCTTTATTGTATATAGGGGTACCATCTTTTAATTCCCATGTTACAAAAGTATAGCCATTTCTTGTTGGATTTTTTGGAAGAGTAAGTTCTTCGCCTTTATTAATAGTAATACTATCAATTTTGTTTCCACCTTTTGTATCAAAAGTTATTGTTATAGTTTCTACTTTTTCTTCTTTAGCTTTATATACAGCTTTTAATGATTTGTTATCACTGATTTTTGTAGAAAAATCAAAACTATCTTTTGCAAGTACTTCTTCACCATTATCAGTACTTATCACTTCATACCACCCTATGAAGTTTTCTCCTAGTTCTTCATTTGATTTAATATCTTCTTCTTTTATAGTTTGGTTATATTTAACTTGAATAGCATATTTTTCATTGTCATTCACTTTAAATATAATATCAAATTTTCTGTTGAAGAACCAGAATAAGAATAATCCCAATAGTACTAATAATACTGTTACTATTATTAATACAGATTTGGTTTTCTTTTTTGAAGTTTTTACTTCATTTTCCATAAATTAATCCTCCTTGTTGTAATTATATCATATTTTACACAATTTAACTTATTTTTTTAAAATTAAATTCTAGTGTGAAAAATGAGTTTAATAAAATATTAAAAAAATGATAAGTAGATAATATTGAAGTATAATAAAAACAAAATGAATTTGTTTTATCGTTATAAAAAAAACATATAATTAAACAGGTGATTTAATTGAAATTAAAAATATACTGTTTAATTCTTTTTTTATTTTTTTTATTTAGTATTGGTTTAGTTAAAGCTCAAGATTTTCCTTTAATAGGAAAAGTTATATATTTGGATGCAGGACATGGAGGAATAGAATAAATCCAAATATAAATAAACGACTAAAAATGATAATAAATACAAGGATTTAAGGTACTTTGATAAGAAAGTATTTTTTTGTAAAATATTATGATTAATGTTATAATATAAACATAGATGAAGTAATTTTGTGTTAGTAATTTTGAAGGATTAGATAATTGTGGAAAAACTACATTGGTACAAATGATAAAAGATTATTATTTAGAATTAGGTATAGATTTGCAATTATCAAAAGAATTTGAAACAAATGTTGGTAGATAACTAAAGAACATAGCGAAGAAGGAACTTTAGATTCTATTTTAAAGGCATATTTATCTATTATTGATGAAAATAATTTGATTTATATTAATAGAATGCAACCAATTGAAAATATATTTAGTGAAGTTGTTGAAAAAATAAAGGAGTTTAGAAAAAAGAATGATAGAAGATTTTAATAGTTTATTAGAAAATTTAAAGAAATGTGAAATTTGTAAAGAAAAATTTGGATTTCAACCTCATCCTATATTTTTAGGAAATGTTAATTCTAAAATAGTTCAAATTAGTCAAGCACCATCTGCTGCTGTTCATGAAACTATGAAACCATTTACTGATCAGTCAGGAAAAAAATTAAAATATGAATGGTACAAGATAGATGATGATACATTCTATAATCCAAATAATTTTTATATTGCAGCACTTGCACATTGCTACCCTGGAAAAGATAAAAATGGTAACGATAGAATACCACCGAAGATTTGCTATGAAACATGGATAAAAAAAGAATTAGAATACATTAATAACAAACTTTATATAATAATTGGCGCTAAATCTGCAAAGGTATTTTTCCCACAAGAAAAATTTAATGAGTTGATTTTCAAGAATAATTATATTAATGGTAAATTAGCAATTGTATTACCACATCCATCACCACTTAATATAAAATGGTTTAAAGATCATCCAGAATTTATGGAAAAAAGAATATCCGAAATAAGAAAAATAATAAATAAAGTATTGGATGGAGAATAAAATGATAGATTTAAAACAAATTATGATGCTGCGTTGGATTTGAAATTGGATATTGTTTAGCTAAAAGAGTACCAATTTATATTTTTAATACTGATTTCTACAAAATAAATTATCAAGTAATATTAGATATTGGTATCACCTATTATAGATAAAGTTGCTAATATATTTAAATATGAATGGAATAAGATAATAGTTGATAAAATAATTAAAAAATTAGATGAAAATAGTATTTCTTATTGGATTAGTAATAGATATTTATCAGGGTATTCAGTTGATACTGACTTGAAGGTGATTAAACTTTAGTTAGATTGTGATTTTATCATGACTCCTAGAATATTATTTAGTGATAAGAATTTATCAAGAACAGATATTGATAAATTCTTATCATATCACTTACCTTTAAAAATGGATATTGTTATGCTTGTAATGATAGGTTAGCAAAATATGTCAACACGCTGGTAAGAACAATAAGTGATTCGTTGTCTAAATTAAGGAATTAAACTATATAATAGTAAAGAATGAATATAAGAATCGTAGAATATATATTAATCAAGAAAAAATACCAATGAAAACTGCTAATGATGTAGCAACAAAATGTGATAATATAGCAGACATAATATAAATAATAAATATAAAAATAATTATAAATATAATAATAAAAGAATTTAAAAAATAGAGAAGAGTGTTGTTTATGATAGGAGGCAAATTCTCGTAAAAAATGAAAAAAGGGGGAGTGAGAAATTGGAAGTAGTATATAATATAAAATATAAATTTAAGACAAACGAAACAAAAACTTATGAAGAAAAGAAAAGCGTTTTTAACAGTAAATTGTTAAATATTATTATGAGATTAGAAAATCAAGAATTAAGGTTAAATAATTCTTAAAAATGATATATAATATATTTGTATTTATTAAATGTATTTGTAGTCATTCT
>CAZTXU010000048.1:0-5793 GCA_964617705.1 uncultured Muribaculaceae bacterium | reverse complement strand
ATTGCATATAGTATAGTTAATACTAATGAAGAATATAATGAAATTCTATGTCTTAATTTATAATCATTTTTATATTTAACTAAAAACTTATTTTTATCAATTATTTTATTTATCTTAATATTCAATAATTCATATATTTTTATAACAATTATAATTAATGAATATGTCATAATTAAATATAAAATATATGATTCAAAAGTATTGAATCTTTTTAATAAAATTAAGTAAGCAAGTGATAGTACAATTATCCCAAAAGCACTAATAATAATTTTATTATTTGGGTGTAGTGATTTATATAATTTTTCTTTCATAATAAATTATTTTGAAGATTTTATATAAGAATAAACAGGATAATTTAAAACACACACAATTAATCCCACAACACCTGTTATAATTCCAATAATCATATCTGTTTTACTAGCACCTTCAACCATAACCTTACTCATTCCAAATCCCATAACTAATGATCCAACAATTCCTATTGTAAATGTTGCAACAATTCCCCAATCAGTTTCTTTTTTTTGTTTTTCTTTTTTAGGATGACTTTTTCGATAAACTGGAATAATACAAAGTAAAATTAAAAAACCTATTATTCCTGTTACAATTCCTTCAATTAACATATCCCATTCTTCAAGTAAACACATAGTCATTCCAAGTGAGAATAATAATCCTCCTATTGTTCCTAATATTATTTCTAATAATGTTTCTTTTTTCATTTTATTTTTCCTCCTTATATTTTAAATTTTCTTGTTCTTTTTTTAATCTTGTTTTGGCTTCTTCTACTGTCTCACCATCATGAACCAAATATTTTGAAACAAATTTGTCTTCAATTTTAGTATACCCATTTACAACAGATGTTTCAATTTTTTCATAATTTTTAACAACTGTGTCTTCAACTTTTTTATAATTATCTGTAATAGAATTAAGAATTTTTTCTTTTTTTTCAATCTGTTCTTCCATTAAAACACCTCCCTTGTAATTTCATTACATTTATATTATAATATAGACACATGTCTATTTTCAATCAACAATTTGGTTAAAAATGTCTAATATGGAGGAATTTATGAATAAATCACAAGAAAAAATTGAAAAAGCTTTTATTGAACTTATCCAAACAAAAGAAATAAGTGAAATAAGTGTTACTGAATTAGTAAAAAACGCTAACGTTAATCGTTCAACTTTTTATGTTAATTATCTTGATATCTATGATTTAGCTGATAAACTTAAAAAGAAAATGTTTTATGATATATTAGAATTATATAAGGAAGAATCTATAAAAAAGGAACATTCTTATGATTATTTAAAACTTTTTAAACACATAAAAGAAAATCAAATATATTATCGAACTATGTTCAAATTAGATTTTGATTTTATGAATTATTATGATAATAGTTTAGAAGAAAAAGATGCAATTAAATACTATGGAACACTTAAAAATATTGATTATCATATTGAATTTTTTAAAGCTGGTATTCAAGCAATTATTAAAAAATGGTTGTTTACTGGTTGTGAAGAAAGTCCAAAAGAAATGTTAGAAATTTTAAATTCAGAGTATAGTGGTAAGAAATGATTTAATACTACATATTATCTTGAATTTTTTTATATATATAATCTTTAACTTCTGGTATAGTCATATTAAGAGAAATAGATAATTCATTATATAAATATTTTTCAGCTTTTTTAAAAAATGTATCATCTTTTTCACTTATTTTTTTATTGTTTTTTATTCTTTTTTCATTTCTTAAATATGTTGTTTTAATAACTTTAACAAAGTTTTCGTGTGTTCCTTCAAGTAATAATGTTTTATATTTATTTTCAATATTTTTATCATCGATATCATCAAGTGGCATTATATTTATGATATTATCAATTAGATTATTAGCTTCTTCTTTGCTTATAATTTTTCTTAAAAAACCCATTTTATTATCGATAGGAACATCAATAATTAAGGAATCATCATCTATTGGATTTAAAATATAATAACGATTTTCATTTTTATTTTTTATTTCTTTTATTTTACATACATCTTTTTTATATACAACATAGTCATTTTCTTTAAACATAATATCCTCCTTTAAATAAAAAACATAAGCCCTTATACAATAGGACTTACGTTTTTTAAGACACATTGGTATAAACTTTTATATGAGTATTATACCACATTTTAAATTTCATTTCATGCTTAAAATTTTATTTTTTTATGTTTTCTAAAATCCAATCATTAGTTATTTTTTTAGCTTTATCAATTCCATTTTTAATTGGATAAATTAAATCTAATTTGGAAACTATTTGGTTATTTTTTAAAATTTCTTCATAATTTTTCCATGTATTTCTTAAATTCCCACCATTACAAACTAAAAGATAAATGTTTTTATTTTTAATTTCATTTTCGCTTAAAAATGTGTTTATTGGTGGGGCATATGTTCCAAACCAACAAGGTGAGGCTATAATGATATTATCATATTTGGATAAATCAATATTATATTCTTCTAATTTTGGTTTTTTTGTCATATAAACTTGAATCCCACCCCAAACAAATCGAAATAAACTTTTAGTCTTTTTTTCTTTTTGGGGAACTAATTTTAATACATCTGTCTCTATTACTTTTTGAATACCTTTTACTAATTCTTCGGTATTTCCTTCATAAGAATAATAAACTATTAAATTTTTCATTTTATCCTTCTTTCAATAATTTTTATTTAATGCGTTACGTATTTTAAATGATATTCTTGCATATTCTTTTATTTCATCAGAACCGACTTCTTTTATCACTTTTATAATTTTATTTATTATTTCTTCTTTAGTTTTAAGTGCTAATTTTTTTCCTTTACTTGTTATTGTTACCAATGTTTTTCTTTTATCTTGTTTATCTTCTTTTCTTTTGATAAGTCCTTTATTTTCTAATGAGTTTAAAATACTTGCAATTCTTGCTGTTGTTACATTTAATTTGTCGCTTAATTCTCCAGCTGATACTTTATCTTTATCAAAAGCTAAATAACTTAAAACTCCAACCTCACCACGGTTAAATTCGTTTAAAATTTCAGTAAGAGAATAAGTGGTATTAGCTTTTAATTGTTTAAATAAAAGTTCTGCCATTTCTTCATAATTCATTTATTCACCACCTTTTATCTAATACTATTAGGTATTTTAACATACATTTAAATATAATGCAATATTTATTATTTTTATAAAAAAAGAAATTTAAAAATTTCTAAAATTTTATTTATAATTTCTTTCAAGTTCGTGTTGTACTTCTTCAGCACATTTAATTTGTTCTTTTAAATTCCATTTCCCTATATTTTTTCCATCTTTTAAAAACATTGAACCACATTGGTGAAAATAAAATTCTATATTTCTTTCTTTAGCTTCTAAATATAAATTTTTAACCCATTCATAATGTATTGGTCTAACATCTTTTACTGGAGCCATTTCCCCACCGACATTAACGCATTTTATCAATCCTGTATCTAAATATTTTCCTAAAGATATTGGACCAATTAATGGAGAACAAAATACTTCTCGATGTTTTACTGGAGCATTTAAAAAATCTTTTAATCTTTTATCAGCCATCTCTTGATTTTCTATTGAGATACTAATATGAACATGGTCCCAACCATCTTCCCAATCTTTAGGTACACATTTAGCTATTCTTTCTGGTCTTTTTGTTGTCATAACAAAAATGCAATCTTTTCTTCTTCTAATAAAATCCCAGCAACCTTCTCTCCACTCATCTGCTTCTTCAATAAAAAAATCCGATGAAAAACATAATTTAACTAAAGAATTTTTAGGACAATCTTTATCCTTAAGTTCATAAGTGGTTTTTCCTTTAGATACTATTCTAGTATCTCTTCCATATCTTTGATCCATTTTGTATACAAAGCAATTTTTACAACCTGGACTTACTTTTATACAGCCATGCCATGGATTCCACGCTATTGCTTTTTCAATTTCAATATTTTGCACACTAACACATCACTTTCTAATTTTATATATTAAAAATAAACCAAACTTTTTGAAATAAAACTTATTGTTTAACGAAGAAACTTTTGTTGAAACCATAGTAAATTTCAAAATGTTTTAAAAAATAGTAAAAACATTACTATATCTTATATTTTAGCACATTTTTATTACATCAAAACATTTTATGTACAAAATTTTATAAAAAAGAGTAATTTTTATATATCCATAAATTTATGATATATGTTATAATTATGTTAGGTAATGTATATGAAAAACAAAGAATTATTAAACATTTGTTATAAATTTTTTAATAGATTCATAACTGCAGATATATTGATAGAACAACTTTCAAGCATTGATAAAACAAATTTATCAAAATATGATATAGAAGAAATGACAATGTTAGTTGATGAAATAAAAAAAATAACAAATAATATTCCAAATGAAGTTGATGAATATGTTATAAAAAAGAAAGAAGTTATAAACAATTTAATTAAAACAATAGAACAAATTCCAAATGATAATGAATTTTTTAGTCATCAATTAGATAATCTTAAAAATGATTATTCCAAAGAAATGGACTCTCATAAAAGATGGTTTGCAATAACTGATTGTATTGATAAAAATGATTATTTTACTAAAACATTTGGAAGTTTAACTGATTATGAATTGTTGGAATTTATTGTTCAAAATATTCAAGCTCCATTCCCTCCAAATTTAACTCAAGAAGAATTTGATAATTTAGTTAAAGTTGGAATAGAAAAAGATAAAAGAGAATGGTTATGGAGATTAGCATTCAATTATGAAAAAAGAAAAATAAATTTTGATGATATTGTTGATTATTTTATAATGAAAAAAGATGGATATTATCTTGCTGAATTGATAAGTGCTGTGGGAGAATGTTTAAATATTGATAGTATCATTGATAAAATTGATGACAAAGAATTAATAGAAGATTTGAAAAAAAGAAAAGGTGTCATTAGTTATTATGTTTCAGAGGAACAATTTAATAAATTAATAAGTAAATTAAGTTAGAATTATACTAAAATAGATTTAAAAAAAATTGCATAAAACTATTTACATTTGTCTAAATATTTTGTATAATTTAATAGGTTGATGTTTCAACCTATTATGCAGGTGTAGTACAATGGTTAGTACATGGCCTTGCCAAGGCTAGGATGCCAGTTCGATTCTGGTCACTTGCTCCAAAAGAGAATATCGTCGCACCAACGTGACGTTAATGATTAAATCAACTAAAATTTAGTTGATTTTTTTGTACGTTATTGTAAAGAAAGGTGTGATGTGATATGATTAAAGTAATAAAAAAGAAAATCAATATGAGTGATGAACTCAAAACCAAAATCGATTGGTCTTGCAAATTTAGTAAGCAAAAATACAAAATCTATGAAGGATGCTTACGAATTGTTGAACATACTAATCTAGCGTATGTTGAACCTCATAAGGTTATTATAAATAACCAACTATATTTGTTCTTTAATGAACAGAAACATTTTTATTTAGGGAATCTACAAAATAAAGTCCCACTATCTGAATTATCAGAATACATAGCAAGGCATTAAATTGATTTGAGAGTTTAGATACTCCCATAATATTAGTTATTTTTGGTGTGTAAATAATCAGTTAAATCTAGAGGTGTCCTTGTTATGTGACACCTTTTTTGGTGCCTTTCACTACCCTAAAAGAAAGGAGAATGATAATTATGGATAATGAAAGGAAAATCGCAGGAGTTTATATTCGTGTATCAACAGAAGATCAAGCAAGAGAAGGATTTAGTTTAGGAGAACAAGAAGAAAAATTGCTTCAATTATGTAA
>CAZTXU010000047.1:0-6168 GCA_964617705.1 uncultured Muribaculaceae bacterium | reverse complement strand
AATTAATAAATGTAACATTTGAAAGTGGAACTTCTAAAACAGGAACAGTAACATGCGTTGATGATTTTACACAAGATAATAGAAGCGAAATATGCACAGATAGTACTAATGGAAGTGTAACTAATGGAACTTCTACATATACTCATCCAGCTTTTACTTTTGGTAGTACTAATTTAACAGGATTTTGGGTAGGAAAATTTGAATTAAGTACAACTGATAGTACATGTAATAGTGCTATTACATTAGGCCTTCAAAATAATACTCCAACAGATACTATTGTGAGTAATTGCAATAAAGTTTTAACAATAACAGTAAAACCAAGTGTAAAAATTTGGCAAGGTGCAAATTTATCAAATTACTTCACATCAATTCAAAATGCTAAAACAACATATGGAATATCTAATGCTGACTCACATATGATTAAAAATATGGAATGGGGAGCAGTAGCCTATTTAAAACAAAGTAAATATGGATTAGGAACAACAATATTAGGATTTAATAATTCGAAATTAACAGGAGCATGTGCATATGGAGGAGTTGGTAGTATGACTTCACCGCACGATCTTTATAATACAACTTCCGGAATTTTAGCAAGTACAACAGGAAATATATATGGAGTATATGATATGTCAGGTGGTGGAGGTGAATATGTAATGGGCAATATGTTAAACGAAAGTAATGCGTTCTATTCAAGTGAAGCAGGCTTCTCAACTGCACCAGCTAGTAAGTATTACGATGCATATAAATATGATAGTAGTTCTAATACAACTCATGCAAGAGGAAAATTAGGAGATGCAACCAAAGAAACACTAAAAACATTTGGAAGTAAAAGTGATGGATGGTATGGTTCAGACGCATACTTTCCGCAATCAAGCAATTCTTGGTTCGGACGCGGGGACTTCTATAGCGGTCCTATCAGTGATGTGTTCTACTTCTTTGAACACACAGGTGGAGTAAACTACGCCCAGTACAGCACTATAGCCTTTTCCACCCGTGCTGTCTTAACAGCCCCTTAAAAACCTTATTTTTAAGGTTTTTTTCTTTAAATGTTTGTTTGTTTAATAAAAATATAGTATAATATCATTAGTAGGTGGTTTTATGAAAAATTTATACATAGATTTTGATGGAGTAATTGTTGATACAATAAGAGTAACATATGACATGTTAGATAGATTAGAAGTAGACAAAAAAGACTTTGAAAAAATGAGTGAATTTTATTACAACCTAAACTGGAAACAACTACTAAAACTAACGCCAATAATAAATGATAGTTTTGATTGCATAAAAAAACTATATAGCTCAAAAAAATTCAATATCGCAATATTAACTCATGTTAACTCATTAGATGAAGCAGTATCAAAAATAAATTTTATAAGAAAATACTTAAAAGATACAACAATAATACCAGTTCCAAGAGAAATATCAAAAACCAAAATGTGTTATACTAAAGATTCGATTTTAGTTGATGATTATTCAGGAAATTTACAAGAATGGGAAAAAGAAGGAGGAATTGGAATTCAATTTTCAATTGATTTAAATAAAAACAAAGGATTCAAAGTAATAGATAGACTAGATAAATTAATTGATATGTTTTAAAGGAGGTTTATATGAGTTATACCTTAAAATTAAGTATATTAAACGAATTAATTAAAATGAAAAAAATAGATAGTATTTTTGGATTTAACGGAGAATTTAGCCAAGAACAACTAGATAGCATTACCAATTTACAACTTACCGATTGTGATAGTATTGAAGGAATTAGCCAATTAAGAAATTTACAAACATTAAAAATAATAAGTTCAAAATTAGAAAGTTTTGGAAGTATCGGACCAATTAATAAAATAACTAATTTTAACGAAATTAACAAATTACCAAACCTAAGAAAACTATATATAGCTAATGACTATAACATAAGATTTTTAGATATAAGCAATCTAAAAAAACTAGAATCATTAAGAATCTTTAACGCACCTAATTTAAGTTGGATAAAAGGTCTAGACAAATTAAAATTAAACGAAGTTATAATATGTGGATGTTTTATAAAAACAATCGAAAATCCTAAAGATTATATTATAAATACATCATTAGCTGCTAATAATATACTAGACATTAATTTAGCTAATTGCTTACTGCAAGAAAGAAAATTATTAAACAAAAAATATGATGCCGGATTAACCAACATAAGATTTGGAGAACACGTATACGCTAACGATGAAATATATACAATAAATGTTTTCCAAACAACACAAATGAATAGAATTGCTTTAGATATATTAAAAAAATTAGATTTAGATAACCTAACAGATTTAGAAAAAGCTTTTAAAATATATTCATATGCAATATCTACACTAAAATATGATAATGAAGGATTAGAATATCGTAATACTAATACATTAGAAGGATTAGATAAAAACCAAAGAGAATACTTTAGTAGAAGAATGATGATAATAAATTCATCATTTGGAGCTTTTACCCAAAAAAAAGTTGTTTGTGATGGATATGTAAATATGATAAAATACTTACTTAATTTATGTAATATTAATAGCCAAACAGTTATATGCCAAAAAGAAAACGGATTACTTCATTCAGCCATAAAAATAGAAATAGATGGAAATTGGATTTATTGTGATCCTGAACAAGATAGTATTAAAGACCTTAGATATTTTAATTTAAGCAAAGAAGAAATGGAAAAAATATATACATTATCAATTAAAGAAGAATACGACAACGGAAACATGAAAGAGGGAACATATGGACAATATTATAAACGACTTCATCGATAATGGATTTTTAGATTTCTATTTAAATGAAAAACAAAAAAATAATTTAAAAGAAATTGTTAAAAATATTAATAAAAGAGTACTTTATAATTCAAATTTTCATGGACTACACCATTCTCAAAAAGTTTTATTGTTTGCCTATTTAATTGGAATACAACAAAACCTAGATGAAGTTGATATGCAAATACTAATTGATGCCTCACTATACCACGATATTGGTAGACAAAATGAAAACGAAGATTCATTTCATGGATTAGTATCAGCTAACAAAATAGACAAAATAGTTACTAGCGATATATACAAACAAGAAGAAAATATGAATATTTTAAAAGCTATAATTGATGCTCATAGCCAAGAAAATAAATTAGAAATAATAGGCGAAACTTATGAAATAAAAGATATTAATAGATTTATTAAATTAGCTAATATTTTAAAAGATGCTGATGCTTTAGATCGAACAAGATTTATGAAAACTAGTAAAAGTACCCTAAAAGAAAAATATTTAAAATTAGATTATTCTAAAACTTTAATATCACTAGCAAATGAAGTAAACGCTTATTATAGATTAAGAATGAGTGAAATAAATTACCAAAAAATAAACGAAAATATTCCTTTAAAAGAAATAGAATGTAGTCATGGAATTGGTTTTAATTTCTTTAGATTAGAAAGTATTTTAAAAAATGGTATTTTATCAAATTTTGCAAAAATAAACAAAGAACTTAAAAGTAGCCGAAGATTTTATGGTAATAATGGAGAATTATGGATTTCAACTGTTGTCGGAAAAAATGAAGCTTATAACGAATTTGTAAGCAAAGGAATTTCTTTTGATTTAATAGCAAAAGTAACTGAAGGAATAAAAACAAAACAAGATTCATTTGATACAGGACTTCCATTTAATAGTGGTAAGTATAGTGATGAAGTATTTGCTTTTTATGAAATACCCAAAGAAAATATTTTAAGAATCAATTGTTCAGATTTAGATGAAGATATAAGTAAATTAAAATATTTAACTGGTTCTGGCAATATCGATGCGATTACATCAATGGTTGAAGATTATTTACAAAATTTAAGAATTTATTGTAATTACTTTCCAAATATCAGTAGAGTATACGAATTATTACAAGTATATAATAGAATAGTAATTGATTTTGAAAAAAAAGATAAATATTTTCAACAACAAAATAGTAATATGTATTTTAATCAATGTGATATGATTATTAACGGAATAAATAGCGAAATTCAAAAATGGATGTTAGAAGCATTTAAAATTAAATTAGTTAAAGAAAAAGTAACAGTAAGAGATGTTATAAGTTATATCCTAAATAAATTAGATATTGATTATGAATTAGAAGAAAATACATTTAAAAAAAAAGATAGGAGAATAAAATGAAATATTTTTTAATAAGCATAATTCCTTTATTTATATATGTTATTTTAGATACCATAAAGGGATTACATATGTTACAACAAAACTGGTATAACCTAGGAGGAAGATATGTAAAATGGATAGCAAATAACAGTAAAAAAATATTTTTATCTTATGATTATTTGTATATATTTATATTTTTATTAAGTTTAGTATTAAAAAATAATATTTTAATGTATATAGTTTTCTTTTACTATTTAATAATAACTTTTATATTAAATAATAACCAAAAAAAAGAAATAGTTAAAAAACCTCTTGATATTACTAGTAGAATAAAAAGATTAATGATTACAATATTTATTCTTTATTTTATTACAGTATTATTTATATGTATCAATTATAATGAAGAATTATTAAATATTTATTACTTAATTTTAGGAACATTAGTATATTTAAATTATTATGTTATTTGTTTAGCAAATACAATAAATATTCCTATAGAAAAATTAGTTTATTTATATTATAAAACTAAAGCCTTAAATAAACTAAAGAAAATGAATCAAATGGAAGTTATTGGTATAACTGGAAGTTATGGTAAAACAAGTACTAAAAATGCTTTAAATGAAATATTAAATGAAAAATATATTTCATTTAAAACTCCTAAAAACTTTAATACCAATTATGGTTTAATAAGAACAATTAATGAATATATAGATAAATATAATAATTATTTTGTAGCTGAATTAGGAGCCTTTAAAAAAGGTGATATTAAATCTAGATGTAAGATTGTTAAACCAAAATATGGAATATTAACAAAAATAGGCGAAGCACATTTAGAAAGTTTTAAAAGCCAAGAAAATATTATTAAAGGTAAATTTGAATTAATTGAATCATTACCAATTGATGGAATTGCTGTATTAAATAAAGATGATATAAATCAAGTTAATTATAAATTAAACAACAAATGTAAAGTATTATGGTATGCTATTAAAGATAAAACTGCTGATGTTTGTGCTGATAATATAAAATATAGTAGTAAAGGTATGGAATTTGATGTTATTATAAATAACAAAAAAGAAACATTTAAAACAAAATTGTTAGGAGAAGCCAATATTTATAATATATTAGCAAGCCTTACTCTAGCTAATGAATTAGGATTAAGTGTTGAAGAAATGCAAAGAGGAGTATTTAAAATACGTCCTGTCGAACACAGATTAGAACTTAAAAGTTATGGAAATATTAACTATATAGATGATGCTTATAATTCTAATCCTGAAGGTTCTAAAATGGCAGTTGAAGTATTAGGTTTAATGCCTGGTAAGAAAATAGTTATAACCCCTGGTATGATAGAATTAGGAGAAAAACAATACGAATATAACTATAACTTTGGTAAATATATATCTAAAGTAGCAGATTTAACTATATTAGTTGGTACTGAACAAACTAAACCAATTTATGATGGATTAATAGATTCTAATTATAATAAAGATAAATTAATAGTTTTAAATGATGTTAAAGAAGCAATTACAATAGCTCAAAATTATTTTAAAGAAAATGTTTATATTTTATTAGAAAATGATTTACCAGATATGTTTAACGAATAAAAAATACATTCAAATTAATGTATTTTTTTTACTTGATACCTAGTACTTTTTTAAATTGTGTGATATAATTATATTGTGGGAGGTAATAAGAATGTATAATATAGATAAAATTAAAAATACAATAATCGAAGGAGATACTATTGAAAATTTAAAAAAAATACCTGATGAAAGTGTAGATTTAATATTTGCCGATCCTCCATATTTTATGCAAACGGAAGGAGAACTTCATAGGACAGATGGTTCTAAATTTCAAGGAGTTGAAGATGAATGGGATAAATTTTCAAGTTATAATGAATATGATAAATTTTGTTTTGAATGGTTAAAAGAATGTAAAAGAATACTAAAAAAAGATGGTTCTATATGGGTAATTGGTTCATTTCAAAATATATATAGATTAGGTTATATAATGCAAAATTTA
>CAZTXU010000046.1:0-6335 GCA_964617705.1 uncultured Muribaculaceae bacterium | reverse complement strand
TAGTATTGGTCAAATAGGTAAAGCTTTTAGAAATGAAATAACTCCTGGTAATTTTACATTTAGAACAATTGAATTTGAACAAATGGAATATCAAACTTTTTGTAAAAAAGGTAGCGATATGGAATTATACGAATATTTTAAACAATATGGTAAGAAATTTTATATGGATTTAGGTATAGAAGAATCTAATTTAAGATTTCACGACCATGAAAAACTAGCTCATTATGCTAAAGCAGCTTGTGATATTGAATATAAATTTCCATTTGGTTGGGGAGAAGTAAACGGAACTCATAATAGAACAGACTTTGATTTAACAAGACATCAAGAATTTAGTGGAATTAAACAAGAATATTTAGATCCAGATACTAATGAAAAATATATTCCTTATATTATTGAATCAACATATGGTCTTGATAGAACGGTATTAGCTCTTTTATTTGAAGCATACAGAGTAATTGATGATAGAGAAGTATTAAAACTTCATCCCTTTTTAGCTCCTTATAAAGTAGCTGTACTACCTCTTATTAAAAAAACTCACAGCAATAAAGCTAAAGAAATATATGAATTATTATCAAAACATTTTATGACAAATTATGATGAAACTGGTAATATAGGTAAAAGATATCGTCGAAATGATGTTATTGGAACTCCTTTTTGTATTACAATTGATGATGATACACTAAATAATAATACAGTTACAATAAGAAATCGTGATACGATGGAACAAATAACTATTAATATCGATAATTTGGTTAATTATATTGAAGAAAGAATAAAATTTTAATAAAAATTATTCACAAATAAAAAAAACTGTGATAAAATAAGTGTTGTAGTGGATAATTAGGAGGAAATATATGAATATCAAAAAATGGTTTATGAATGAAGATAATGATGTATTTAACGATGGATTAACAGAACAATACTATAATCTAAAAGCCGAAGATGCCATTGAAGATGGAGCATCTAAGTTAGTACTACTTGAACCAAGAGCTTTTTCTGAAGCTCAACAAATTGCTGATCAATTAAAAAATCGTAATACAGTTGTTGTTAATTTAAAAAGAGTTACAAAAGATAATGCTAAAAGAATAATTGATTTCTTAAGTGGAACAATTTATGCTATTGGTGGCGACATTCAAAAAGTTGGTGGAGGAATATTCTTATGTGCTCCAAATAATGTTAATGTTCAAGGTAAAATTACTGATGAAACCGATGGTAAAGATATTCATGATAATGATGATATAAATATTGAATGGTAAATAATTGAGGTGGGAGTTTATGGAAAAATTTAATCGCGTTTTAAGAGGCTATGATCCTATAGAAGTAAATAGTTTTATTGACCATATAATTGAACAAGTTGAAAATATGGTAAATGAAATAAAAGAAAAAGATATAAAAATAAAAGAATTAGAAGAACAAGTTGAAGATACTATAGCTTTAAAAAATAGAATCGAACAATATGAAAAAATGGAAGATACCTTAAATCGTGCGATTATAATGGCTGAAAAAACAAGCGAACAAATTAAATTCAACGCTCACCAAGAAAGAGAAACCATTACAAATGATGCTAAAAAGAACGCAAGTAGAATAATAAATGAAGCATTATTAAAAGCTGAAAAAATTGATAATGATGCAGAAATGGTAAAAAGAAATATGAACATATTAAAAAAACGTTTGCGTGATATATTAGAAAGTCAATTAGAATTAGTTGATGATATAGAAAGAATAGATGTATAACAGATGAACAAGACGGTATATTATAAGTTTTAAAGAGAGTTAGTGTTTGGTGGAAACTAATAAATAAGTAATATACAAATCACTTGGGATGTTTTATATGGATAAGATATAAACGGTAACGCGTTATAGTTTCGAGTAATAAAAAAAGGTGGTACCGCGATTTTTTCGCCCTTTGAGTGCCATCTTTTTATTTGTTAGGAGGTAATATGAATACTTTATATAATATATTAGGTGATGATTTAAAAATAGTATTAGAATCTTGTGAAGATATAAAATTTTTAGATGATACTGAAATAGAAGATAGAATAAATTTTTTAAAAAATGTTGATTGTAGTATACAACAAATAAAAAATATTATTATTTATAACCCTTGGTTTTTAATTAGAAGTTTAATTGATTTAAATAAATTAAAAGATAAATTAATTAGTATTGGTATTACTAATTTAAATATAACTTTTGATACAAATCCCTTAATATTAAATAAAGAAGTATTTGAAATAGATGATTTTATTAATAATAAAATAAAAGAAGGATTAAATACTTATGATATTATTGATTTAATTGATGGAGGTATAGAATGGTAGAAGATTTATTAAAACAATTAGGTTATAATGAAAAACAAATTAATAGAATAATTAATGATACTTCATTAAAAAAAAGAACGCAACAAAGTTTAACTAATTCAATAACTAATGTTTATAATTTCTTTTTAAATTTTGGTTATACTGAAATAGAAATTATAAACATAACCACTATAGCCCCGTCTTTGTTTAATTTAACAAAAGAAAGAATCATTGAAAAAATAAATTATTTAATTTCTTTAAAATTTAATAATAATCAAATTAAAAAAATGATTTTAGATGAACCAATGTTTATTTGTTATTCAATAGAAACTATGGAAAATAATTTAAAATATTTATCAAGTTTAGGTTATGAAGATGATACTTTATTAAATATGATAAGAAAAAATCCTAGTTTAATTGTTTATACTCATAATCAAATAAATAATAAATTAAAATTATTAGAACAGATGGGTTTTTCAAAAAAAGAAATATTTGTAATTACTAAAACGATTCCTAGTATATTTAGTTTATCTGATTCAACAATATTATCAAAGATTACTTTTTTAGAAGAATTAGGTTTTTCAAATAATCAAGCTAAAAAGATAATTTTCAAAACACCAAGTATAATAGGTTATTCTAAATCAAAAATAGAAGAAAAAATAGAATTTTTAATTGATTTAGGTTTTGAAAAAGATAAGGTAATTGAAATTATCAGTGTTTTTTCTAAAATATTAAGTTATAGTATAGATAAATTAAAAGGGGTATGTGATACAATTAGGAGTTTTGATTATACAGAACAAGAGTTATTAATGATAATTAGTAAGTTTCCTAATATATTAGGTCTTTCTAATGAAGCAATTGTTGATAGGATAACTTTATTAACAAAATTAGGTTTAAATAATGTTATTCTTATTGATACAAAACAATTAATTCAAAGTCCTAAATTAACTTTTGCAAGATATCAACATTTAGTTTCTAATGGAGTTGATGTTAGTTTAGGAAATTATCGAAGAATATTTGTAGGAAATATTCAATTTGAAAAAGTTTATAAATTAAGTAAAGAACAATTATTAAAAATGTATAAATATGAAGGAGAGATGAATTATGGATTATAAAGATACTTTACTTATGCCTAATACTACTTTTAGTATGCGTGGCAATTTACCAGAAAATGAAAAATTAATGAGAGAGAAATGGGAAAATATGGATTTATACCATATGTGTTTAGAACAAAATAAGGATAAGAAACCTTTTGTTCTACACGATGGTCCTCCATATGCTAATGGAAATATTCACACTGGTCATGCTTTTAATAAAGTTTTAAAAGATTTTGTTAATCGTTATAAAATGATGGCGGGATATAATGTTATTTATATTCCAGGTTGGGATACTCATGGACTTCCTGTTGAAACTGCTGTTACAAATAGTGGTGTTGATAGAAAAAGTATGAGTAAAGATGAATTTAGAAAATTATGTTTAGATTATGCTAAAGAACAAGTTTATAAACAAATGGCTGATTTTAAAACATTAAATGTTATTGCTGATTGGGATAATCCTTATATTACTTATACTAAAGAATTTGAAGCAAGACAAATTGAAGTTTTTGCTGAGATGGCTAAAAAAGGTTTAATTTTTAAAGGAATGAAACCAGTTTATTGGTCACCATCTAGTGAATCAGCTTTAGCTGAAGCAGAAATTGAATATAAAGATCGAAAAGATGCTTCAATTTATGTAGCTTTTGATGTAGTTAGTGGTAATGAATATGTAAATGTTAATGATAAATTAGTTATTTGGACTACAACTCCATGGACAATTCCAGGTAATACGGCTATTGCTGTTGGACCAGATTTTGATTATGTTAAAGTTTTAGTTAATGGTAATTATTATATCGTAGCTGATGGTTTATTAGAGGAATTAGTTAATTTATTTAATTGGGAAAATTATGAAGTTGTAAGTACATTTAAAGGTGTTAATTTAGATAATGTTAAATACAAACATGTATGTATGGATAGAATTTCACCTGTTGTATTAGGTGATAATGTAACACTAGATTCGGGAACTGGTTTAGTTCATACAGCGCCATCTTATGGTGATGATGACTTTATTTTAGGTAAAAAATATAATTTAGAGATGGTATTTGGTGTTGATGATAATGGTGTTTTAAATAAAGAATCTGGTGAATTTGCAGGACTTTATTTTGAAGATGCTAATAAAGCAGTTATTGAAAGATTAGATGAATTAAAAGCTTTATTATCTGTTAAATATATTACTCACTCATATCCACATGATTGGAGAACAAAAAAACCAGTAATTTTTAGAGCTACAAATCAATGGTTCTGTAGTATTGAAAAAATTAGAACTGAATTATTAAATGAAATTGAAAATAATATTAAATTCCACACACCATGGGGTAAAACAAGAATTTATAATATGATTAAAGATCGTGGTGATTGGTGTATTTCTCGTCAAAGAGTATGGGGAGTACCACTTCCAATTTTCTATAATGAAGATGGTAGTGAAATCCTAGATTATGATGTTATGATGCATGTTGCTAAATTATTTAGAGAATATGGTTCTAATATTTGGTTTGAAAGAGAAGCTAAAGATTTATTACCAGAAGGTTATACTAATCCTTTGAGTCCAAATGGTAAGTTTACTAAAGAAGAAGATATTATGGATGTTTGGTTTGATTCTGGTTCTTCTCATACTGGTGTTTTAGTAGAAAGAGGATTAGAATATCCATCTTCAATGTATTTAGAAGGTTCTGATCAATATCGTGGTTGGTTTAATTCAAGTTTAATTTGTGGAGTTGCTGTACATGGATGTGCTCCTTATAAAGAATTAGTATCACATGGTTTTGTTTTAGATGGTAAAGGATTAAAAATGAGTAAATCATTAGGTAATGCTATTGATCCTCTTAAAGTTGTTCGTGAACAAGGTGCTGATGTATTAAGATTATGGTCAGCAAGTGTTGATTTTACTGAAGATGTTCGTATTAGTGATGAATTAATTAAACAAGTAAAAGAAAGTTATCGTAAGATTAGAAATACTTATCGTTTTATGTTAGGTAATATTTCTGATTTTGATGTTAAAGATAGTATCAAATATGAAGATATGCCAGTATATGATAAATACATGATGAATGAATTAAATAATTTTATTAAAAATGTAGTTAATGCTTATGAAAACTATAATTTCCAAGAGGTTTATAAATTAGTTAATAATTATGTATCATTCACTTTATCTAATTTCTATTTAGACTTTACTAAAGATATCTTATATATTGAGAAAAAAGATTCTAAAGTTAGAAGAAGTGTTCAAACTGTTTTATATTCAGTTACTAATGCTTTAGTTAAATTATTAAATCCAATTTTACCTTATACTAGTGAAGAAGTATATATGTTATTACCTCATACTAAAGAAAGTGTTCAATTGGAATTATTACCTGAGGTTTTAGAATATTCTGATAGTGCTTTAGTAAAAGAAATGTTTGATAAATTCTTTAAAGTAAAAGATGATGTATATAGAGCTTTAGAAGAAGCAAGAAATGAAAAATTAATTGGAAAATCATTAGAAGCTAGTGTTTCTATTACTATTTCTGATTCAGCATTTATATCTTATTTTAAAGATAGTTTAAAACAATTGTTGATTGTTTCTAAATTAGAATTAAATGAGGGTGAATATAATATTTCTGTTAAGCCATTTAGTGGCGTTAAATGTGAAAGATGTTGGAATTTATTTGAAGAAGAAGAAATGGTTGGAGACATTTGTAAAAGATGTCATGATGTTGTTAATAATTAAGATAAAAAGTCAATTATGGCTTTTTTTTTATAAAAATAAATTATATGATTGACTAATTAAAGAAAATGTGTTAAAGTTTTAATAGATTAAGAGAATAAAAAAGTAATTAAAATACCTATTTTAATTCGCAAATTATTGAAAAAAATTAAAAAATTGGAGTGAAAAAGTATGGTTAAAATTAATAAAAATTCACAAATAGAAAACACTTGGGGGGGGGGCAATTTTATCCACAAAGTG
>CAZTXU010000045.1:0-6342 GCA_964617705.1 uncultured Muribaculaceae bacterium | reverse complement strand
TAGATTTTTCAATATCTAGTGAGGTTTTTTATAATAAAACTGTCAAACTCGGGTAACAAAATGATAGCAATGAGCTTTAGAACTTTTATTATAAAAGTCTTAGTTTTCATCTTTATCTACCTCCTTTCTTTCTCAAGATTGGAGGACGACACTCACATCAAATGTTCCTATTAAAATTATATAATAAGTATTTTTATAAAACAAGCGAACAAATGAAAATTTTTGTTATTTTGATTATTTTGCATAGAATATTTAAAAAATAATTTTTGACAATTTAAATAATCTATGTTATTATTAGTATGTAAGCAAGAAAACTTGCATAAAATAAAAAAGAGGAACATTTAGATTCGCAAGTGAATGTCGCCTCTATAAATAGGCTTGACACTCTATCAATGCTGAAGAGTGTCTATTTTTTTATTGCTAACACCAGTAAGGTAGAAAGTAACAAAATGATAGCAATGAGCTTTAGAACTTTTATTATAAAAATCTTAGTTTTCATCTTTATCTACCTCCTTTCTCAAGATTGGAGGGCTCACATCAAATGTTCCTATTAAAATTATATAATAAGTAATTTTATAAAACAAATGAAAATTTTTAAAAAATATGTATTTGAATTATTAAAATAATCACTATTTACTTCATTATTTTTACTTTAATCCATTTTTAACCACAATAAATACAAATTGCATTATCACTTATTTCTATCTATATTACTTGCATCTAATTAAATTAATTTAAGTTTATATTTTCAAATTAAAAATAGGTTTAAAAACCTATTATTAAACATATAACGAAAAAGGCTAAACCTAAAACCATTGTCAAACGTGTTATAAAAAGTTCTCCTCCACGTTCTTTACGGTTAGCAAATAAAGCACTATTCCCACCAGTTATTATATTTGATGCACTTTCAGCTTTACCAGCTTGTAATAAAACTACTGAAATCAATAATATTGATATTATTATTAATAGTATTTGCATAACTTCCTCCTTGAACAAAACAATTATAACACATTTTTAAAAATAATGCAAATTCATCTATATCCCTTTATTTTACAAGGGTTTATTGTTTATTTTGAACTTTAAATTCTTTTAAAATTTTACTTAAAGCTCTTTTTTCAATTCTCGATACATAACTTCTTGATATTCCAAGTTCTTTAGCTATTTCTTTTTGAGTCATTTCATCTTGATTATTCAAACCATACCTTTTAATTATTATTTCTTGTTCTCTTGAATTTAATACTTTAAAATACTTTTTTAAAGCATTTATATTATCTTTATCTTGTAACTCTAAAGCAAAATCTGGTTTAGGAGTTTTTAATATATCTAAAAATGTTATTTCATTACCATCTTTATCAAAACCAATTGATTCATTTATACTAATATTCTTACTATGTCTTTTATCACTTCGATAAAACATTAATATTTCATTTTCAATACATTTTGCAACATAAGTTGTAAGCCTAGTACCATGTCTATTAGAAAAACTATCAACACCTTTAATTAAACCAATTGTTCCAATACTTATTAAATCATCAACATCATCATTTTTATGGTCATATTTCTTCACTATATGAGCAACTAACCTTAAATTATGTTCAATTAACTTATTTCTTGCTTCTTTATCTCCTAAACGCATTTTTGTTATATATTCCTCTTCTTCCTCTTTACTTAATGGTTCAGGAAAAACATTATTTGAATAAGCAGCTGTAAAAATTAAAAAATCTTTAAATAATAGTTTTAAAAACTTATACATAAAACACCTCATTAAAGATTATGATTAATCCTTGACACCTTTGCATATTTTTTGTAAACTTATTTAGGAGTATTATTTTTTTAATTTGGCAAATAATAGAAAGGGTGAATATAATGAACTATAAAAAATATACTAATCAAGCTTATAATTTACATTTAATTAATACTGATAAATTTAAAACTATTTTTATTAAAATAAATTTCAAAAGAAAATTAAAAAAAGAAGATATAACTTATCGCAATTTATTAGATAAAGTATTATTAGAAACAACAAATAAATATAAAACAAGTAGAGAACTTGAAATAGTAACCGAAGATTTATATGGATTATCTTTAAGTAGTAGTACTAGTCTATCTGGTAATTATATAATAACATCTTTTTCTAGTTATTTTTTAAATGAAAAATATACAGAAAAAGGAATGAATGAAAAATCAATTAAATTCATTTTAGATTTTATTTTTAATCCTGATATTAAAGACAATAGTTTTACCAACTTTGATATAGCAAAAAGGTTAGTAGAAGACGATATTAAAAACCTTAAAAATAGCCCTAAAGCTTATAGTCAATTAAGATTATTTGAAGAAATGGATAAAAAAAGTCCTTTATCATTTAATACATATGGTTATAGTGAAGATTTAGAAAAAATAGATGGAAAAAAATTATACGATTATTACAAAAACTTTTTAAAAAAAGATTTAATAGATATTTTTATTGTTGGAAATATTGATGATGATTTCAAAAAAATAATTGTTGATAATTTTAGTGTTAATACTTTAAAAAAACCAACCGAACCACATTTTATTAAATATGACAAAATAAGAAAAAAAGCGAAAATCATTCATGAAGAAATGTCTTTAAAACAAGCAAAATTAAATATTGGTTTAAAACTAGATGATTTAACAGAATTTGAATTGAAATATGTTTGTAATATATATAGTTATATATTAGGTGGTGGGGCAAATTCAAAATTATTTAAAAACGTTCGTGAGAAAAATAGTCTTTGTTATAATATAAATTGTTCTTATCGACCAGTAGCTAATTTAATGATAATTACAGCAGGTATTAATAAAGAACAATTTAAAAAATGTATTAATTTAATTAAAAAAGAAGTAAATAACATGGTTAAAGGTAATTTTACTAACGAAGATATTGATGAAGCTAAAACAACTTATTTAAGCGCTTTAGAAGAAATATTAGATAGTCCTGCAAGTATTACAAGAACTTTTGAATCTCATGAATATCTTAATTTAGATTTATTAGATGATAGAAGATTAAACGTTAAAAATGTAACTAAAGAAGATGTTATAAATCTTGCTAAAAAGGTTCATATCGATACTATTTATGTTTTAGAAGGAGGTTCAAATGAAGAAAACAACAATTAATAATTTGGATTTAGAACTTTATTCTGAAGTTTTAGATAATAAATTAGAAATATATATTGTTCCTATGAAAAATGTTAATAACATATATGTTACATTTTCTACTAAATATGGTTCAAATGATATTGAATTTGTTCCTATTAATAAAAACAAATTAACAAAATTTCCTTTAGGAATTGCTCATTTTTTAGAACACAAAATGTTTGAACAAAAAAATGGAATAGATCCTTTTAGTTTCTTTAGTGAAAGAGGATGTAATGCGAACGCTAATACAAACCAAACTAAAACAACTTATCTTTTTTCTGGTCCTAATTTCTTTGAAGAAAATTTAAATTATTTGTTAGATTATGTTCAATCTCCTTATTTTACTGATGAAAACGTTTCAAAAGAAAAAGGAATTATTGAACAAGAAATTAAAATGTATTTAGATGATCCAAATACTAGATTATATGAAAAATTATTAGCTAATTGTTTTGTAAATCATCCAATTAAATACCCTATAATCGGCGATATAGATAACATCAATAAAATAACAAAAGAAGACTTATATGAGTGTTATAATACATTTTATAATCCTTCTAATATGTTTATTGTTATAAGTGGTAATGTCAATCCAGAGATAGCCATTGATATAATTAAAAAAAATCAAAATAAAAAGAATTTTTCTATTGAATCAAAAATAAAAACTAAAAAATATGACGAACCAGATGAAGTTTTCAAAAAAAGCGAAACTTTAAAATTAAATGTAGGTATTCCAAGATGTGCTGTTGCTTATAAAATTAAACTTCCTAAAGATAATTTATATCAAAATTTACTTTATTATACAATTCTATTTGATAATAAATTTGGTTCTACTTCTTTATTAGGTGAAAGATTAAAAAAAGATAAAATAATAAATATCAATTTAGGAATTGGTTTTGAACATACTAAAGAACATTTAATTATATTTATTGTAGGTGAATCCAACAACACTGGTTTATTAATTGAAAATATAAAAAATGAACTTTCTGATTTAAAAATTAGTAAAGAAGACTTTGAAAGAAAAAAGAAAACTTTAATTAGTTCTTTAATTTATGTAAGTGATAATGTATTTAGTATCAATAGAACTTTAATGAATGATATAATAAAATATAATTATGTTAGAACTGATCGTTATAATGATATTAAAAAACTTAATTTTAATGATTTTAATAATTTAATTAGTAAAACTAATTTTAGTAATATATCTGAATTAATAATTGAACCAAAAAACGAGTAAAAATTACTCGTTTTAATATTCTTGAAAACCTGAATTATATATTGTTGTTGAATCAGCTATAATTTTAGATACTGTAAAACCTACTGTGTTCACTGTTGAAGTTCGACCGTATCCAGCAGTTAAAAGAAGAGTTTTATTTTTTGGTACTGTTGCTACAGAATTAGAATAAACAAGCACATGACTTCCATTATCATATTGTAATTCTTGAAAATTTCTAGATTTAGTTACTGTTCCTACTGTATATTTTGTTTCCGTAGAACCATATACTACAAATCCTGCCGATGCCCTAGCACTATCAGTACCATAATCAGTATTATCACTTTTACATGTATTTTGAGCAGCACATGCACAAGTTGCTTCTAAAGATACATTTAGTAAACCATTATTATCTTTAGATGATACGCTATTTATTGCACAAGTAGTTGTTTCAATTGTTGAAAAATATAATCTATATAAAGTTTTACTTGTACAATTAGTATTACCAGCTTTATCTTTTACCCAAATATATGTTGTTCCTGAAGCAGTTGTATTAGAACTTAATGAATAACTTGTACCAGAAGCACTAGTCCAACTTGTTGGGGTGGTTCCAGAACAAGCATATGTACTACTAGATGTTATATAATATCCAGCTATGGTATTACTATCACTTAATGTTCCAGTTACAGTATTACCACCAACATATCCTTTTGCTTTTATATTTGCTATTGTTGGTTTTGTTTTATCTATTTTAATTGTATATGTTCTTGTTGCTGTATTACCAGCGTTATCTTTTGTAGTTACGGTTACTTTAGTTCCAGTTGTGTTTCCAGTTACTTTAGTATGTGAACTCGTTGTACTATTATGTCCACTCGTTGCATCACTACCATTATTTATTGTAAATGTTACATCTGATAAATACCAATCGTTTTCTCCTTTTGTTCCTGATATAGTTAAAGTCCCTGCTGTTGGTTTTGTTTTATCGACTTTGATATTGTACGTTCTTGTTGCTTGATTTCCAGCGTTATCTGTTGTTATTACTGTAACAGTAGTTCCTTTTGTATCACTTGTTATGCTACTAATACTACTTGTTGTGCTTTTATGTCCTGATAAAGAATCACTACCATTTGCTACATTTACTGTTACATTACTTGTATACCAGTTATTACTTCCCATAGTTCCTGTAAATGTTGCGGTTCCAACAGTAGGTTTTGTTTTATCTACTTTTATTGTATAAGTTTTAGTTGCTACTGCTCCAGTTTCAGTATTTGTTGTTGTAACAATTACATCTGTTCCTGCTGTATCAGTAGTTATTTCATTTATATTTAAAGTTGATTTCATTCCTTCAATATCATCAACACTTAATTTTACATCACTTACATACCAGCCATCATTACCTAAAGTACCATCAATTACTAATGTTCCTGTCATCGTAGGTGAAGAAAGAATAGCACGAGCAGAATCAGTATAGTAGCCTTGACCAACATTGCTGTAAAAACTGAACACTCCAGTGTGCGAGCCATCGAAGTGATTGCCACCACGTAAGAACCAAGAACGGGTTGAGTCCGGAAAGTGTGCGTAGTCACTATGCCATCCTCCTATATCACTTCCAAATGTCAATAAAGTCTCTTTTGCTGCATCTCCTAACTTTCCTCTTGCATGAGTTACTGAAGAATTACTACCATATGTATCATATTTATATGTGTCATAATACTTGCTTGCTGGAGTAGTAGTAAATCCCGCACTACTCGAATAGAACGCATTGCTTTCGTTTAACATATTTCCCATTACATATTCCCATGAACCACCTGACATATCATATACACCATAGATATTACCTGTTGTACTTGCTAACATTCCATCGGTTGTATTATAAGCATTACATGTAGTACTTTGACTACTTCCTGCTGCTGCTCCACATCCTGTTATATAATTACTATTATTATTTATTCCAATATCCGTTGAACCTAATCCAT
>CAZTXU010000044.1:0-6381 GCA_964617705.1 uncultured Muribaculaceae bacterium | reverse complement strand
AGCTCATCTATTGCTATATCTGCAAACCAATAATTATCATTATCTTTAATATTATTATCATTTATATACATCTTCATATAATTACGAAAACTATCTGAATATGTAATCCAATTATCAACTCCACCATACTCAAGAGCATTAAGTCTATGAGTATTTTCAATTAAATCTTTTAATTCTTCTTCGTCTATTTTATAATATTTCATTCTAATCCTCCTTATGCGGTAATTCATATATTTTATTATAACAGCATTGTAATCCTTTTACTTTTGTGTCTATATGATAATGTCCGAAATACCATTCTTTAAAATTTACTTTATTATATATATATTCTAATTCATAATTTATATCTTCATAATTATTTCCATATTCTATATCAACTTGATGAGTAATAATATCATATGGACAAATTGAACGAATTATATGACTAGGACAATCATGAGTTATAATTATATCAACATCATTATCTACTGCGGCAAGAGTAAGATCAGCTCTTTTAGCTTCTTCTTTAGTAGGCATTTCTGCTCTCCACCAAGTTTTATTTTCAGTTCTATATTGTCTATCATGAGAATATGCTCCACCAAATGTGAATATGCGGTAACCGCCTAAATCTTCATATACCTCGCCTCTCATAAGATGATATATAGATGAAGAAATTTTTTGGATACGTCCACCTTTCCATTCGGAGATAGGATAATCATTTAATAGGTTAAAATTTTCATGATTACCATCCACAAATAGTGTAGTCCAAGGTTTTTCATCTAACCATTTACGCCAATATAGTTCTTCTACGGAATTATTCCAAACTAAACCAAAATCTCCGCATATAATAACATAATCTTCTTTTGTTAAGCTATTACCTTCAGGAAAATTTTTACTATTTAGTTTTTTTATATCAATATTTCCATGAAGATCCCCTGTAATGAAAACTCTTGACATATTATCAATCTCCTTTCTAGTAACTGTATTCCATAAAACTAAATAAATATGGTTTATTATCTTTTATAAAAGCAAATGTAACACTTTCTGCATCCATTCCTGGATTATCAATACAATGATTTGTTTCATATTCATATTGAATATTGTTATTATCAAGATATTCTAAAATTTGTTCATATGTTCCCCATTCAACATCGTTCCATTCGGCTCTTTCATCATTTAGTTTATTCTTTTTTATAATTATTTCCATTTCTTCTATATTTTTATTAGTTAGATTGTTTTTCATATTATCAATTCTCCTTTTATCTATATATATATTATATCATTATTTTTATAAAAAATAAAAAATAGGCATAAAGCCTATTTTACTTTATCATATCTTTCAGACATAAGTTTATCAAGACATAAATCCCATCCAGACTTACCTGTGATTACTGATTCAAATATAACTGGACTACATCCACTTACAAATGTAACATCATCATTTGCGGCATCATCTAAAATTAAGTTATGTCTAGCACAAACATTCCAATAAACTAATTTTGGCATTTCTAAACCTGCGGCAGCCCACTCAGCTCTCATTGCCTCCATCTCAGTTTGTCTGCTAGCTTCATTTCTCCAATAACTTCCGTGGTCAATTTCCATATCAGAAATTACTACAATAGTTTTTGGGATATCTTCGCGTCTAACTCCAGGAGTTAAAGCTATTGATTTTAATAAACGGAATACTGCAGTTAAATCTGTATTATCTACTAAATTTGTTGCATATATTCTTTTTACTTTATCAACAAAGTCTATACCTTCAATTTCAATAAATTGTGGTCTACTTGCAAAAGATATGAAATTATTGTGGAATGGACCTGATAATCTTTCAGCACAATACATTCCTAATGAAATTGCTACATCGATAGGTGCTACTTGTCCATATCCGCCTGTCATAGAACCAGAAGTATCTACAACACACATCATAGAACATTTTTCTCCATTAAGATAATCTTTAAGATTATCCCAATATTTATTTAAAGCTTTTCTTTCAACTTCAGTTATATTGTCATCATTATAATACCAATGACTTAATTTTTCAGTAACTTTACTTACTACATCATATGGATATAATGCACCAGCATTAACTTTAGTTTCTTTTGATTTTATAAATTCTGCATATCTATCTGCATCTCTTTTAGCAAAAGCATTTCTATATATAAGTCCTGCTCTTGAAGGAATTTTATCAAATTCAATTTCATTCCATCTGTTTTCAGACATTAATTTCTCAACTATATTGATACGAGTTCTTAATGCAGATAACATTTTTCTATATTGTTTATGGCTCATTTGTAGATATTCTCTTGTGCGGTTACCTAGATCTTTAGTTTCTTGAGATGAGGCATTTTCGCTCTTTACCCATTTAGCAAGTAAAGATACTCCCTCTTTTTCTCCTGATTTTAAAGACTCATAATCTAATTTTAATTGGTCTTTTATAAGTTTAAACATATCGTTTTCAACTGGAGTATGAACAACACAATATAGGTCATCATAACGTCCATATTCTGCAAGGTTTACTAAATTTCTTCTTGCTACATCTGGATATTCTTTTGCTAACCAATTAAAACAAACTCTAAAGAAACGTCTTTCTCCTTGTCCACCACGAATATCTCTTAAATAGAATAAACATTTTAAAGCAAGAGTCTGGTCTTCTTCAAAAGCATTCTTAAATAATAAGATACAGTCTTCATCTGAACGAGATCTATATGCTCCTCCAAGTGCGAACATATCATAAACTTTCTTTAATGTTGTTTTATGGCTAATTCCGCCATTTTCTGTTTCTACAAAATTACTATCTTCTTTTAACTTATCAATAAAACTATTTGTTACCATCTTTTCACCTTTATTTCTTATTTCAAGAAATCCTTTCCTTTTTTTATTTTCCATATATATTATATCAAAAAATTTTAAAGAAATCAAAGTTGGTTGCTTGGTCAGAGATGTTTCAATTTTTTAATTTATTTTTAATATAAGAATGAACCAAGAGAATAAAGAAAGGCAGGTATAGAAATGATTTCTGTTATAAAACAAAATGATAATGTTTCTGCATATGTAACTGAATTTGTTGCAGATACTGAGGCCGATATTGCTACATTACCAACAGATGTATTTCCTGGTAGTACATGCATTGTGGCTGAAACTGCCAATGTTTATATTTTAAATTCTAAAAGAGAATGGATTAAACTTTAGGAGGTGTAAAACACAATGGATATAGTAACTTATGCATTATGTAAAAAGTTAGTAGCTGGAGTTGCTAGTGGAATTTCAAGTTATCGTATTGAAGATAACTCTTTAATTATAGTTACTACTGATGGTCAAACTTTAACTATGAACTTTCCAACCCCTAAAGACGGAGTGTCTGTTATTGGTGTAGAGATAGACGCAAATAACCATTTAATTTGCACAATGTCTGATGGTTCTACTATTGATGCTGGTAAGATCGTTGGAGGATCTTCAAATGGCGGAAATGTAGATGTGAATTTAGACTATGCAACAACAAAAGATATTGATGGTTTATTTGAAGATTTAGACTATGCTACGACAAACGAAGTAGAAACAATGTTCAATGAAAATATTAAGGAGGAAGTATTATAATGGCAGAGAATACAAAAAAATTAATTTCCTTAGATGTTTTAGATTATTATGACGAATTAAACAAGACTTGGACATTAAACAAATTGTTAGAAGTAAGTGGATTAACTGAAGAAGAAGTTCTTAAATTAATCAATGAACAACTTGTAACAAAAGGTTTAACTACAGAAGAAATTGAAGCATTGGTCGACGCGAAAATAGAAGAATCTTCAGATTTAGAAATTATTTAAAGAAGGGAGAAGATATAAATGAAATTTATTGCTACTAATAGCGATAAGATAAGCAGTATTGAAGTGAAAACTGGTCAATTAATCTTTTCAAGAGATGACAGAGTTATTTACTTAGATACTGATGTTAGAACTTCTTTCCAACAAATTATAACTGTTGCAAAAGAAGAAACATTAGCGAAGTTACCTTCTCCTGTAGAAGGCTTTTATTTCGCGGAAGATACTACAACATTATGGAGATATAAAAATACTGTATGGACTCAGTTAACATCTAAGCCTGAAGAAAATATGGTATTTTTAGACAGAGAAAACTTTCCTGTAATTGGGAAAGAAAATGTATTATATGTTGATAAAACTAAGATTTATCAATGGAATACAGCACTTAATGATTATATTGCAATGACTGCTAACTTTGAATGGGTTACGGTTGCTGAATAATATAATTAAAAAAATATAAAAAATGAAAAGGAGAGAAAAATAATATGAATATGAATTTATACTTCTTAAAAATGAATGCTAGCCAATATGAACGTTCAGAAAAAGCTCAAGGAACTTTCTATTTAGTAGATAATACTAAGTTATATTTAGGTGCAGAATACTTAACTAATAATAGTGATTTAGTTTCTGCTGTTGAAAGAATTACTGCTAATGAAGCTGCTATCAAATCATTAGAAAAGGATTTAGGAGCTTTAATTGGTACTGAAGATGAAAGCGGAGAAACTACTTCAATTTCTAAGATGATTGCTGACGCTATTAAAGCATCTGAAGAAAAAATGTCTGCTGAAATTGATGCTGACGTATTAGTTGAAACTAATAGAGCTAAAGGTGTTGAAGAAGGTTTAGCAGAAGATATTCAAGCTAATACTGATGCAATTACTGTATTAAATGGTAATTCAACTGTTGAAGGTTCAGTAGATAAAAAGGTTGCTGATGCAATTAACACATTTGCTACTCAAATTTCTGATGATGATACTATCAATACATATAAAGAAATTTTAAATTATTTAGCAACTCATAAAGGTGAAGCTACTGAGATGGCTGCTGCTATTGACACATTAGAAACTAAAGTAGGAGAAAAATCAGTTGCTACTCAAATTTCTGAAGCTATTACAGCTGAAAACCTAGATCAATATGCTACTGATACTGAATTAGAAGCATTAGATGGTAGAGTTGAAGTATTAGAAGGAAAAGTTGATGTTGAAAAAGTTTCAACTGCTGTTCAAAGTGCTAAAGACTATGCAAAAGATTATGCTGATGGATTAGCTGGAAACTATGCTACTGCTGCACAAGGAGCTTTAGCTGATTCTGCAGTTCAATCAGTTGTTGCTGGAACTACTAATGGAACTATTTCAGTTGATGGTACAGAAGTTAGCGTTGCTGGATTAAAATCAGCTGCTTATACAGAAGCTAGCGCTTATGATACTGCTGGAGCTGCAACTACTGCAGAAACTAATGCAAAAGAATACGCTGATGGATTAGCAAGCAATTATGATGCTGCTGGAAGCGCTACCACTGCAGAAACTAACGCAAAAACATATACTGATGAAACAACTGAAGCTCTTGCACAAGCTTTTGCAACACAATTAGATAATACTTTAAATTCTGCAAAAGAATATACTAATCAATCTATTACAAATGCATTAGTATGGTATGAAATTCAAGAATAATATTAATTATATAAACACATAGGAGCTTCTTGTTAAGAAGCTCTCCATTTATTATAAGGAGGAAGAAAATGGCAAATAATATATTTAAACCTTATAAAATACTTGAAACCCAATTGTCTTCACTTCCTATTGTTGCGGGACAAATTATTTTTACAACAGATACTAAAAGAATTTATTTAGATATTGATAACAATACAAGAATTTACTTTGAAGGAAAAGTAAGTACTAAAACTATAGCTTCTGCAACAGAACCAACTAATTTGTCTGAAGGAGA
The DNA here is from genome assembly GCA_964617705.1 of uncultured Muribaculaceae bacterium. Taxonomy (GTDB): domain Bacteria; phylum Bacillota_I; class Bacilli_A; order RF39; family UBA660; genus Faecisoma. The sequence goes on along the minus strand of CAZTXU010000044.1, from coordinate 643 downwards.
CATATGGGCGGTAATAGAAAAATAAAAAGAGCTAGACATTTAAGTCTAGCTCTTTTTTTGTGCATAAAAAAAAAGAACTTTAAACCCAATATAATGTGTTTAAAGCTCGGTTAAATTGGAAAGGGAATTGAAATGAAAAAACCTAGACAAGAAGAATGTTCCAATCCTCCGTTGAACAAATCTCCAACATTCCAAAAACAAGATTTGCAGTCTACGGCTCTCTATTAAATAGAGTAGCAATATCAGTATCCATTCAAAATTGTACATTTACTAATTCTTTTTGTTAATCTTAAAGATAATTTGCAGTTCTCTTGTCTAATTCATTTTCTATATATATTATATCAAAAATTTTTGAGTTTGTCAAAAAATTTTTTTTCTTCTGGTGGGCAGGGATGGATTTGAACCACCGTAGACCGAAGTCAAGGGATTTACAGTCCCCCGCATTTGACCGCTCTGCCACCTACCCATAACAAAGCATATCGTTAAATGACTAAACAAAACTAAGACAATCTATATGTCAAAAGCTTTGCTATATATATCTTTTTTTATCTATAAAATTCTATTGAATTTATATGCTTATGGCGCCTCGGGCAGGACTTGAACCTGCGACCCTCTGATTAACAGTCAGATGCTACTACCAACT
>CAZTXU010000043.1:0-6749 GCA_964617705.1 uncultured Muribaculaceae bacterium | reverse complement strand
TAGATTTTTCAATATCTAGTGAGGTTTTTTATAATAAAACTGTCAAACTCGGGTATTAAAATTAATTAATACACTATTATTATATAAAATAATGAAAAATATATACCTTTTTTCATAAAATAGTGGTATAATACACGGACAAGAGGTGGTTTTATGAAAAAAGTTTGGAATGATTTTATAAATGATTTTAATGAAATTAAAGATAAATCATTCATTTATAAATTACCGAGTATTATTACATTTATTCGTTTAATAGCCACTGTTTTGATTCCTATTTTATTTATTTTAAAACTTCCAGTTATAGCTATTTTAGCTGCTTTAGTTGGTTCCATAAGTGATGCGGTTGATGGTAAAATAGCTAGAAAATTTAATGTTAAATCAAATTTTGGCGCTAAATTAGATGCTATTTGTGATAAGTTTTTTATCTTAAATTTAAGTATTTCTTTAATAGTATTACTTCCTATTTTATCTAAAATTTTAATATCTATTGTTTTATTAAATGAAATAAATATAACTCATATAAATATGACTAAAGTTTTTGATAATAAAAAAGTTAAAACAACTCAAATTGGTAGAATAAAAATGGTTGTTTTATGTATTTCTTTATTACTAGGTTTTATATCTTCTTTACTTCCTATTATTAATATACCAACAGTTATTAGTTTATTAACAACTATTTCTTTACAACTATCAACAATTAAAAGTTATAAAAATCAAAATTTAGAAGAAGTTATAGTTATTAATAATAATTCTAATTCAGTTGAACCAACTAATAGTATTGAATATCAAAAACAAATGTTACAAACATTAAAAGAATCATTAGAACAAAATGTTGAAATTGAAAATGACAAAAGGAAAGAATTTCATTTATAAAAAGTTGCTAAAAGCAACTTTTTAATTGTCTAAATAATCTTTTAATTTTCTTGAACGTGATGGATGTCTTAATTTTCTTAAAGCTTTAGCTTCTATTTGACGGATTCTTTCTCTTGTAACTCCAAACATTTGCCCTACTTCTTCTAGGGTTCTAGCTTTTCCATCTTCTAATCCAAAACGAAGTCTAATTACTTTTTCTTCTCTTTCTGTTAATGTAAGTAAAACATCATCTATTTCATCTTTTAATAGTTCATTAGTAGTATAATCTTCTGGACTCATGTTGTGTTCGTCTTTAATAAAATCTCCTAAATGTGAATCATCTTCTTCGCCAATTGGTGTTTCTAAACTAACAGGGTCTTGACTTATTTTATATATTTCTCTTATTTTTTCAACAGAAACATTCATTTTTTTTGCTAATTCATCTTCGCTTGGTTCACGATTTAGTTCCAAAGTTAGTTGTCTTTGAATACGAGCTAATTTATTAATTGTTTCAACCATATGAACAGGAACTCTAATTGTTCTTGCTTGATCTGCTATAGCTCTTGTTATTGCTTGTCTTATCCACCAAGTTGCATAAGTTGAAAATTTATAACCTTTAGATACATCAAATTTTTCAACGGCTTTCATTAATCCAATATTTCCTTCTTGAATTAAATCTAAAAACAACATTCCTCTTCCAACATATCTTTTTGCTATACTTACAACTAATCTTAAATTTGCTTCGGCTAATATGGTTTTTGCTTCTTCATCACCTTCTATGATTCGATCGGCTAGTTCTAATTCTTCATCCATAGTTAATAGTTTAATTTGTCCAATTTCTTTTAAATACATGCGTACTGGATCATTAATGTTTAAATCTTTTGTAAGGGTATTATCATCTAATAATAGTTTTTCATTGTTATCTGATTCATCTTCTGATACAACAGCTATATTATTTTCCATAAACATGTTGTATAAATCATCTAATGAATCTGAATCTAAATCTAATCCTTTTAAACCATTTGCTAGTTGTTCATAGGTAATATATCCTTGTTCTTTTCCTTTTTTAATTAATTCTTCTTTTCTTTCTTCAAATGTTTTTACTTCATTTAACATCTTCATCACTCCTTATTTTTAATTCTACTATTTCTTGAGCTAATTTAATTTTTTTATCATAATCATTTTCATTGTTCATTTTTTCAGTTAATCGATTTATTTGTTCTTCAATATTTAATTCTCTAATTGATTTTATATAATCAAATATAATATCTTTATTAAATTCATCGCTTAATCCTAAAGATTCTATTTCACCAATTAATTTATTACTTTCTTCATCTAAATCATTAACTAAATCTGCAATATTTATATAACCATTCATATTATAAAAAGCACTAATTTCTTTGGCTAAGATTCGAAATTTTTTATCTGGTAAATAAAATGTTTGATTATCATAAACATTAATTGCTTCACTATTAAATAACATATAATGTATTAATCCCATTTGAGCTTTTGTATATTTATCGTAATTTTTTGTTTCTATTTTTTTTACTTTTTTTATTTCTTTGTTAACTTTTATTTTTGATTTTAAAAATTCGTAATCTAAATTAGATTCAACTGCTAATCTTTTTAAAGTTATTTCTTTTAATATATCATCATCAGTTTTAGATATTTCATTTATTATTTGTTTTACATATAAAGCAAGGTCAGTATCATCACTTAAATTTTTATCTTGTTTAAAGTAATCTGATTTAAATTCTAATGTTGAAACAGCACTATTAATTCTATCTAATATTTTATCTTTTCCGTATTTTAAAACAAATTCATCAGGATCTAGGTTTTCTTCTAATCTTACTATTTTAACGTTAATATTATTTTCTTGTAATATATCACAACAAGATAGTGTTGCTTTAGCTCCTGCCTTATCGCCGTCAAATAAGAGAATAACATTACTTGCTAATCTTTTGATTAAATTTACATGATTTTTAGTAACAGCTGTACCCATTGTGGCAATAACATTTTTAATTCCAATACTATATAATCTAATTACATCTAAAAAACCTTCGGTTATTATAACAGTATCTTTAATACGACATTCATTTTTAGCTTTTGCATAATTATATAATGTTTCTCCTTTTTTAAAAATAGCTGTTTCTTTGGTATTTATATATTTACTAGTATCTTCTATATTATAAATTCTTCCTGAATAACCAATTACTTTACCATTTATATTATGGATTGGAAACATAATTCTATTTCTAAATAAATCAGATATTTCATCTATTTTACCTGATAAACCACAATCTATTAATAATTTTTCATCAAATCCTTTTTTTAATAATAAATTAGTTAAAGTATCTCTTTTTTTTAATGATAATCCGATTTCAAATTCTTTAATCAATTCATCATTAATTCCTCTTTTGTATAAATATTTTTTAGCTTCTTCTCCTAATTTAGTATTGATATTATTTTGATAAAATTTTAAAGATAATTCATAAGCTTCAAACATTTTAGTTTCTATGGTATTTTGTTTTTTTATATTTCCGATATCAACATTAATTCCAGCATGATTGGCTACAATTTTAACTGCTTCTATAAAACTTACATGTTCAAATTCTTTTACGAAATTAAAAACGTTTCCTGATGTATGACATGAAAAACAAGAAAAAATTTGTTTATCTTGTGAAACTGATAATGATGGATCACTATCTTCATGAAATGGACATACACCAAAATAATTTTTTCCTCTTTTGGTAAGTGGTATATAATTGCTTACAATATCAACAATATCAACGCTTGTCCTAATATGATTTAATTCTTCATTGGAAATTTTTTTCATATTTTTACTCCCTATTAATTAAAATAGTAAATTTTTTGTAAATTTCCTTTTTTTTACGACAAAAATGAATAATTTTTTTAAAAAAATATATAATATATTGGTGATTTATGAAAAAATTGAAAATAATTGCTGTTTTTGGTATTTTTATAATTTGTTTTATTTCACATTTTGCTTATGATATATTTCCTAATTTTATATTTAGTATATTGTTTCCCGTTAATGAAAGTATTATTGAACATATGAAAATTATTTTTACTTCGTATTTATTATATGGTTTTTTTGAATATTTCTTTTTAAAGAAATATAAACCTAACAATTACATTTTGCAACTTTTTTTAGTTCCTCTAGTATGTATATTTTTATATTTAATTATATATATACCATTATTTAATTTGTTTTTTGAAAATATGTTTATTAGTATATCTTTATTATTTATAATAATTGTTATTTCACAAATATTTAGTTATTATTTATTGAATTATAAAGATATTAAATATCAAAAAGTTATAGGTATAATAGGAATTATAGTAATATATATTTTGTTTTTTTATATTACTTATTATCCTTTAAATCATTATTTATTTAAAGATTTTACTAATAATACTTATGGAATAAATAAAACTACATGAAATATGTAGTTTTATTAGGGATAAACCCAATCTATATAAACGCTAATAGCAATTAGCGCGCTAAGGAGGTAGTCAATAGACTACGAAAACAAAAAATAATATTAAACATAACTAATTTTATTATGTCACGTTTAATATATTATATGCACAAAAAATATTTTATTTACAAAAAAGAAGCTTTTTTAAGCTTCTTTATAATTTCCAGTTGGAACATATTTATCATTTATTAAAGTTGTATCATTAACAGATTTGCTCCATTTAGTACTACTTCCAGCTTCTTTTACTAAAGTTCTTGTTCTATAACGATATTTAGTAACAGATGTATAAATTGGATCTCCGTTTACATATTCATAAACTGGTTCTTGTTTTTTTACTTCAACTTTTTCAACTGTTTGAGTTGGTGTTTGTTTTTGAGTTTCTTTAACGCATTTTGTTCCTTGTTTAGTATATCCTGGATAAGCAGAACAACTATAAGTATAATTACCTTGAACATAACTACGTTTATAAACATCATATACTCTTTCAGTTACTGTTTTACAAACATTATTACAATCTAAGTGATCATAAGAATTGATTAATTCGTATTTAGTAGTTGTTGTACTATATTTATATGAATTAGTAACAGTTGTTGTTCCTGAATATGTCCAATCAGTATAATATCCACTTGTAGATGTTTTAATAGCATCTTTTGTATCTGTAACTGTTTCAGTTTTAGTACCATTTACAACTTTATCTTCATATGTAATTACTTCTTTATATCCTGTAAGTTTTTTTACTTTTTCATATCCAGTAATTACTTTTTCAGTTTTAAATTCAACTTGTGTATATAAATCAGATTTTACTTTAGCAGTTGACCAATCTGACCAATTAGACCAATTAGACCATTCATTTTGCCATGTTTTTCTATATTCATAGATATATTGTTTTGATACTGGTTTAACTGGTTCATTTGAATCATCACTTGGTTTTGTAGATGGTTTTGTATTACTTGGTTTTGTACTACTTGGTTTTGTGGTTGGTTTTGTGGTTGGTTTTGTAGTTTCAGTATTTTCTTTGCAATCTTCACAATATTCATAGCATCCAAGGTAAGAAATAATATAATCAGAATAATCTGTACAAGATAATTGAACTTTCATTTGATATTCATTATCCATTTTAGTAAGTTTAACATAAGAATCAGTTAAACTACAAGAATTATTATTACTATCCTTTAAATCTAAAACAAGTTTTTTTTCTAACATTTCACCTAATGTTAGTGTGATAGAATCGCCTACATTTTTAGGTAATCTTTCTTTTGTAAAATATCCTGTTGCTGCTTCACGCATACTATTGACATTGTTAGCAAAAGCTTGACCATATAATACTTGTAATGAACTTGTAATATCATCTTTTGTAAGTAAATTATCCCCTAAATCTTTTTTGGTTGGAAATAGTGATAACATTACAAATACAAATAATGCTACAAATAAAACTTGAATTATAATATCTTTTAGTCCAAATGTTTTTCTTTCTTCGTACATAATATACACCCCTTTAACTAATTATGCTGCTTATTCTATCATCAGTTTAGATATTTGTCAACATTTTTTTAAATTTTTTTAGAACTTTTTTTCTAATTGAACAATTGTACAACCAGCATTATATATAAATAGTTTATAATCTTTAACAAATTTATTTTTTTTAAGTATTTCATGAGTTGTGTTTTTTAAAATGTATGAACCAAATCCATGAATTATAACTATAAATTCATTTTTACATTTTAAATTATCCTTAATAAAATCATTAACCATAACTTTTGCTATATCACTTGTTAAACCATGTAAGTCTAAAGTTGGTAAATTATCTATAAATATAATATCATCTAAATTCATAATTCCCTCTACTACATCATAACACATTTTAAATAGTCATTGCAATACTATTTATTGTATCAGAATTAATTGAATCAACTAATCTGTCAGCATAAAAATCATTTAAAAATATGTGATGGTTACTATAAGCAAATAAAACTATTTCATTTAATGCTTTATCATTAAATGATAATAAGTATTTTTTCATTGTTTTTTGTCCATATTTTCGATTAAAATAACTTATATTAAAACCTAAAATCAATGATAAAGAAAGATTACACAAATTTTTACAACAATAATATAAATATTTTTTTTGTTTTCTAGGTTCACTATCATTTATTAAAATAGCTGAATCACTATCTACTAATACAATATCATCATCTTTAACCATAAAGTTATTAAAGTGAGTATCGTGGTAGTAGAGATTTAAATCAATTAATCTTCTAAATGCTTCGTTTATTTTTTTTAAGTATTTGATTCTTAATTCATAAGGTATTTTAGTAACATCTAAGTTTTCATAATCTTTTAAAAAAGGAAATGAACAACCTAAAAAATCGTTATCTTCATCAATTAATATTCCAT
>CAZTXU010000042.1:0-7390 GCA_964617705.1 uncultured Muribaculaceae bacterium | reverse complement strand
GAATAAATTATATCGATTTAGATAAAGAAATAGAACAAAAAACTTATCAATTAGGTGAAGAAATTAATTTTGAAGATTTACCATTTAAAAATTATAAAATAAAAATTGATTCATATGAAATAAAACCTAAATTTAAATTAGAATATAATTATTGTTATAAAAAAGAATGTATTAAATCATATGAATATGTTAAACCAAGTGTTGTGAGTAATTATGATAAAGTTTTATTAAAATTAACTGGAACTTATAATTTAAGTGATGAAGTAAATATTGAAGGAGTATATGATATATTTGATTTAATTGATAAATTTGGTTATTTAAAATATGAGTTAAATGGAGATATAAAAACACAAAATGTTATATTTAAAGAAGCAACTAGTAATAAAGTTAAAGAAAAAGATACATATTATGTAGAAATATTAAAAGAAGTTCAAAAAGCTTCAAAAATATCTTTAATAATAAAAATTAGAAATCAAACTTATGAATATATTTTAAAATAATAAAAAATGTGCTATAATGAAAGGAGTAGAATATGAAAAAAATATTATTACTTATACTACTTTGTATTCCATATACTAAAGTTAATGCCTTTTATTGTACTTATCAACAACAAGCAAGATTAAAAGGATTAGCTACTAATATAAATATAAGTTATGATTTTGATGAAAAAAGTAAGACTTTTACCTTTAACTTAATAAATTTAAATAAAGAAATATACTTTATCGATACAACAAATGATAAAACTTATACCTATACTAAAAATGAAATAGAATTAAAAGGATATAAAAGTGGACAAAAAGTAAAATTTGAATTTTATTCAAATGTTGAATTTTGTGATAAAGTGTTATATACTTATATAGTAACACTACCAACATATAACCCTTATTATAAGGATAAAGTATGTAATGGAGTTGAAAATTATAACTTGTGTCAAAAATGGACTAGTCATAATTTAAGTAAAAGTGCTTTTAAAGAAAAAGTTAACGAATACAAAAAAAGTTTAGAAAAATCACAAGAAGAAATACAAGAAAAAAAAGAAGAAAATCAAATATCTTTTTTGGATAACTTAATCAAATTTTTATTAAATTATTATTATGTTTTCTTAATATTAATATTTACTATATTTATAGTAATATCAATTATAAACAATAAGAAAAGTAATATATACAAATAGGAGGTACCAATGAAAGAGGCGTTTTGGGGATCTATGGTTGTAGGTCTTGGATTAGTAGCAGTGTTTTTGATATACTTTTTCCAATCAGTTACAAATACTGATGAACATAATTACCACTTATTAAAAGAGGTAACAGAATCAGCTATGCACGATGCACTAGATTTAGGAGTATACCGTGAAGAAGGTGTAGTTAGAATTGATAGAGAAAAATTTGTTGAAAACTTTTTAAGAAGATTTGCTGAAAGTGCTACTTTATCAGATAACTATCAAATTGATATTTATGACGTAAATGAAGAACCACCAAAAGTTACTTTGGTTGTTAAAAGTGGGCAATCCACAGGTTTAACTGGAGAAAAAATGGAGTTTACAATTGAAAACAAATTAAGTGCGATACTAGAAACACCATATTAAGAATAAGAAAGGGATGATTATATGAATAATGTTTTAGTTTCAATTAAAAGATTTTTTAAAAACAAAAATGTCGTTACAGTACTAGGAGTAATATTAATATTAGGTTTATTATATTTTGGGTATAATAGAACTATTAAAGAACAAACAAATCCAGTTAGAATTCCAGTTGCAACCCAAACAATTCAACCAAGAACTTTAATTACTGATGATATGGTTACATTTATAAATGTACCAAAATCAATGGTATCTAATAACGTATTAAGAGGTACAGGAAGTATTGTTGATAAATATACAGCTGTTAATACTGTTATCCCACAAGGAAGCATGTTTTATTCAGATGTATTAGTAGAAAAAGAAGATTTACCAGATTCAGCATTCGTTGAAGTTCCACTAGGACAAACACCTTATGCTTTATCAGTTACAATTCAATCAACTTATGGAAATTCAATTTTCCCAGGTAATGTTATTGACGTTTATATGAAAGCAACAGATGAAAATGGACAAATTATCGTTGGTAGATTACTAGAAGATGTTAAAGTTTTAGCTGTTAAAGATAATACAGGCAATAATGTATTTGAAGATACTACAGCTAACAGAACTCCAGCAACATTATTGTTTGGAGTAAAAAATGAAACTTATGTATTATTAAAAAGAGCTGAATACTTAAAATCAAAAGGTGTTGAATTATTCCCAGTTCCATATGGAGGAAATGTTCAATTAACTGGAAACACTAAATATGACCGTGAAGAATTAATTGAATTAATAGATTCATTAAGTATTGGTTATATAAGTGAAGAAGAATTCCAAGATCAAGTTCAAGATGAAATAGACAAAAATCAACAACAACAACAAGAAAATAGAGCAAATGGAGAACAATAATGCACGAAACTCTATTTTCTCAAATTGATTTTGGACCATTACTACCTTACTTAAATAGTGATGATGTTACCGATATTTCATATAGTAATAATGGACAAATATGGTTAAAAACCTTATCTCATGGTATTTTTAGAGTTGAAAATCCTGAAGTTAACAATCCGATGATGGAAAAATTAGCTTTCCAATGTTCCAATGTAATGGGTAAAACATTTAATATGGCTCATCCATTTCTAGATTCAGAAAGTCCAGAACTACGTATGAATTTCGTACATGAATCAATTGCAACAAATGGTATTGCTTGTGTTATTCGTAAAACACCTGCTAAAATAAGACTTGAAAAAGAAAAGATAATTGCTGAAAAATATATTACTTTAGATATTCATGACTTTTTAGTTCAATGTGTTTTAGGACATTGTAATATAATTGTTTGTGGGGAAACTGGTAGTGGTAAAACAGAATTTGTTAAGTATTTAGCATCTAAAACAAAAGAAAATGAAAAAATAATTACAATTGAAGATACTTTGGAACTTCACTTAGATAGAATATTTCCACATAGAGATATTGTAGCTATGAAAACTAATAATATTGCTTCATATTCAGAAGTATTAGTTACGTGTATGCGACAAAACCCTAAATGGATATTATTATCCGAAGTTCGTAGTGCGGAAGCGGTTACCGCTGTTAGAAATTCTATTTCGTCAGGACACTACATTTTATCGACAATTCATGCTGATAAAGCATCAGCTATACCAACACGTATGTATAGTTTACTTGAAACAAGTCAAGATGTTGAACAATTCTTAAAAACAATTCATAGATATGTCCAACTAGGAGTATTAGTAAGAGGATATCAAGATAAAGTTACAAAAAGATTTGTTCGTGAAATTGGAGAAGTTACTGAATTTTATGTTGATGAAGATAATAATGCAAAATTTAACGTTATTTATCAAAAATCACCAAGTGGTAAGGTAATAAGACATAATCCAAGTAAATATTTAATTGATTATATTGAAGGACAAGGTGTAACTTTACCAGAAGGATTTATAAATCCAAGCTTTGATATTAAAGAAGATTAAGGAGGTAAATATGACAGGGTTTATTTTTATAGCAATAGCTTTTATCCTTATTTTTATTGTTGTATATAGAAAAAATAGTGGAGAAAATGTATATAAATATATAAGTAGAAATGTTATACAAGTATATGAAAAATTTGCTCCTTATTCTTTTAAAGTAGTAAGAGAAAAAGTTAAAGAATTAGGTCAAGAGTATACTCCAAGACAATATGCAATTCAAATAATAGCTTTTTCAGTTGGAGCTGCTGTTGTATCATATCTATATTTTTACAATTTAATTTGGTGTATTGTATATATTGCTTTAGCAGTCGGAATTATTCCTTATTTAGCTTATTTAAGATGTAAAAGATTATATAGTGAATTTATCTTTGAACAAATTCAAGTTTATACAACTAATACTATAATGGAATTTGCTACAACCCAAAGTTTTGTTAAATCTTTAGAAGGTGTATATGAATCAGGTGTATTAGAAGATCCTGTTAGAAGTGATGTTAAAATGATGATTGATTTAGCCTATAAAAATGGTACAATTACTGAATCAGTAGAATATATGAACAGTAAATATGATTATTATATTGTTAGGAATATGCACCAATTATTTACTCAAATTACTAACGAAGGTGCTCGTGATGCTTCTGGTTCATTAGAAAATATGTCATTAGATATCGATATGTTAGTTGAAGGTGTATACCGAGATAGATTAGATAGAGCAACTTTCCACAAGAAGTTTTTACAATTTGGTTTAGTATTATATTTAATGATTATGTTAGTTCAATTTTTATTAGGAACTGAAACATATTTGGAAATGCTTAAAATATGGTATGTTCAAGCTTTACTTCACGGTATAATAATTATTAATACATATTTTATTCTTAATGGCGAGAAATTTTATAATGAGAATGTGGGGGCTGAGTAATGTTATTTTTAGCGATAGGTGTAATTTTATTATTTGTAATGTTTTATAACAATTATATTGATACACAAGGTTTTATTAAAGAAACTCAACCTATATTTGGATTTCTTAAAGAAAGTGATTATGAATTTTTACTTAGTGTAAAATATGGTGGGATAGATAAAGTTGATGTTAATAAATTATTTGGAGTTAGAGTTCGAAATGGTTTATTAGTAATTGTTTTAATGTTATTCTACTTTATCAAAGATTTAAAATTTATATATATTTTATTTTCAATAATTGTTGGATATGTAGTATTTAAATCTTCATATACAAGTTTAAAAAGTTATTATAAAAGAAACTTATATACTATTAATTTGATGTTACCATATTATTTAAAAAGTTTGGAAATTTTAGTCCAACACTATACTGTTCCAGTTGCGTTATCTCGTTCAATTGAAACTGCTCCTGATGTTTTCAAACCAGGTTTACGAAAATTAGTTGATAAAATTGAAGCTGGTGATTCAACAGTTGATCCTTATATGGATTTTGCTAAAGAATATCCAGTTAGAGATTCAATGCGTATGATGAGATTGTTATATCGTCTTGGATTAGGTAGTCAAGAAAATAAACAAGAACAATTGATGATGTTTTCAAGAACTGTATCAAATTTACAAAATAAATCTCGTGAACAAAAATATGCTGAAAGACTTGAAAAAATGGAAAAGAAAACCATGGTTATGTTATTTGTAACTGGTGGTGGGATATTGTTACTTATGTTATTATCAATGATGATGATGATGAATTATTAACAATTATTGACAAAAGAAATAAAAAAAGTGTAAAAAAAAAAGAAAATGTGTTATAATAATGGTAGTAAGGTGGTGATTAGATGAAAGAAGCTGCTGGAGAAGCAAATATGACTGTTATTACAATCATTTTAATTGGTGTTATCGCAGCTATTGCTATTCCACTTGTAAGAAACGCGATGACAAGTACAAGTGCACAAGCTTGTTGTAATAGTGCTGGTGGTGTTTGGTCAGGAGGAGCTTGTACTGAATTATCAGCTGGTGGACAAACTACATATAATGCTTGTGTTGAAAAAACAAAAGATGCTGGTCAATAAAACGTCGATGACGTTTTTTTTGTTTAGATAATTATGCACTAATTAATGTGAAAAAATCACATAAAACTTGAAAAAATGATAAAAAATTAGTATAATATTCTTCACAAATGAGAAAAACTACAATATAATGTAATAGAATAGGAGGAATAAAAATGTTAATAGGTTTTAAAGTGAAAAATTTTAGGTCTTTTAAAGATTTACAACATTTTTCTCTATTAGCTGGTAAAGTTAGGAGTAATGATAATCATATTGTGAAAATTGGAAAACATAAAGTATTAAAGTTTTCTGGAATGTTTGGTGCTAATGGTTCAGGAAAATCAAATTTTGTACTAGCATTAAGTATGGTGCAAACTATTATAAATAAGGGTATTGGAACTTTAATAAATAATTTATATTATAGAGGTTCAGAAATTTTAAAAAATGAAGATTCATATTTTGAATATGAAATTGCTTTAAATGATAAATTGTATTCATATGGGTTTGAAATTAATATTTTAAAAAAAGAAATTATATCAGAATGGCTTATTGATATAACTAAAAATACTGAAAAAGTTATTTTTGAACGTGATTTGAAAAGAAATTTAAGCAAAACTGGTTATAAAAAAACTAATAGCATATTTTCAAATTGCCTTGTAGAAATGAAAAATAACAATTCTGAATTATTTTTAAAGGAAATAATAAGAAGAATTTCAATGTCGAAAAATGATGATGAGTTTTTTGATGACATTCTTAATGTATATAGATTTTTAATGTTTGATATGATTATTGTTAAGCCACAAACTCATAAATTGTTTGATATTGATTATTATAAAAGAAAAGATAAGATACTTGAAATATTAGAAGCATTAGATATTAATATAACTGATATTGATAATGAAAAAACTGATATAAAAAATATTCAAGCAAAATTACCAGATAATGTTTATGTTGATTTAATGAATGATATAGATTTAATGATATCAAGATTTAATAAAATTAGTTGCACTTTAAGAATTGAAAATGATTTATATATAATAAAAAAACAATCAGATGGAACATATGATGTAAATACATTGAAATTTAAACATAAAAATAGTGATAGTTCTTTTGGTACATATGAAGAATCAGATGGAACGATTAGAATACTTGAATTAATTGATATTCTACTTTCAAAAGATAAATTATTTTTAATAGATGAATTAGATAGTAGTTTACACCCAATTTTGGTTGATGGATTATTAAAAATATTTTTGAAAGCAAATATTAATAATCAATTAATTATTACAACACACGAGTTAAAAACTTTAGATTTCGATTTAGTAAGAAGAGATGAAATTTGGTTTGCTGAAAAGTCAGAGAATGGAGATTCTAAAATATATTCATTGGAAGAATTTAAAGATGTTGCAAGATTTGATAGGAAGATTGATAAAGCATATATGGAAGGTAGATTTGGTGCGATAGCCAATATAAATACTGATTATGAGAATTAAAGAACCTTTTGCTCAAGAAAGATTATCAGAAGAAAATATTTATGGACTAAAAAATAATTTGGGAACAAATATTGGAAAACTTGTTAATCAGATAATAAAATCTAGTAATGAAAAGTAGTATTTAATAAACTACTTTTTTATATAGGTTTATAAAAATTAGTTAGCTAAAATTTTTAACCGTTTTTTTGTTTAGTTTTTTCTTGTTTTGTATATTAATTTGTTATATAATAATATTAATAAAATAAAGAAGAACATATCTAAAAAGTTTTACAATATTTAAGAGGAGTTAATATATGAAATATGGATTAAAAAATAAAAAAGGGTTTACTTTAGTAGAAATGATAGGAGTAGTTGTAATATTACTTA
>CAZTXU010000041.1:0-7695 GCA_964617705.1 uncultured Muribaculaceae bacterium | reverse complement strand
ATAAATTTTGTCATTTATTTTTTTGTTCATTTATTTAAAATAGTTCATATAATTTTATTGTAGAAAGGAATGAGGTTATGGAAACATTAAAAGTTGGATCAAAATCTAATCCAAACAGCGTAGCAGGGGCACTTGCTAATGTATTTAGAGAAAAAGGAAGTGTTGAAATTCAAGCTATTGGTGCGGGAGCATTAAATCAAGCAATTAAAGCAATTGCCATTGCAAGAGGATTCGTCGCCCCAAGTGGTAAGAATTTAATATGTATTCCCGCTTTCACAGACATCGTAATTGATGGAGAAGAAAGGACAGCAATAAAACTAATAGTAGAGACAAGATAGTCTCTTTTTTTCTTAAAATCTTGCTTTTTAAAGAATATTTTATTATAATGGTTAGGGTGATTAAAATGGATTCTAACCTAAAAAGAAGTATAATTTTAGAACATTATCAAAATCCAATTAATAAAGGTTTAATTGAAGATGAAAGTTATATAAAAATAAATATGAATAATGAAAGTTGTATTGATGAAGTAGATTTAATGATTAAATTTAATGAAGATAAAATTGAAGATATAAAATTTGATGGAGAAGCATGTGCGATTTGTACAAGTTCAACTTCAATTATGATAGATACCTTAAAAGGAAAAACAATAAAAGAAGCAAAAATAATTATTGAAAATTTTAAAAATATGCTTGATGAAAAAGAATTTGACAAAGAAATATTAGAACAAGCCTTAGTATATGAAGATATAAGTAAGCAACCAAATAGAAAAAAATGTGCTTTACTTAGTTGGTGGGGAATTGAAAAAGCCATCGACAAGAAAGAGTGATTAGATGGCAAAAGGATTAACAAAAAACAAAATAATTGAAATATCAAAAAATAAAAACGAACCAAAATGGATGCTTGATTTTAGATTAAAATCATATGAAAAATTTAAAGAATTAGATAATCCATTATTTGGACCAGAAATAAGAATTGATTTTGATGAAATAAATTATTATAAAAAAGTTAGCGAACAAGTTGATGATTGGAATAAAGTACCAAAAGATGTTAAAAACGTATTTGATAAAATAGGATTACCCGATGCTGAAAAAAAATACCTAGCTGGAGTTGGAGCTCAATTTGAAAGTGAAGTCATCTACCACAATATGCTAGAAGAATTAGTGAAAAAAAACGTTATCTTTTGTGATACCGATACAGCTTTAAAAAAATATCCTGATTTATTTAAAGAATATTTTAATAATTTAGTTAAATATGATGAAAATAAATATACAGCTTTAAATGGAGCAGTGTGGAGTGGAGGAACATTTATTTATATCCCACCTCATACCACATTAGATAGACCATTACAAAGTTATTTTCGACTTAATACCAAAAATATGGGACAATTTGAAAGAACTATTATAATAGTTTCAGAAGATTCTAACCTACACTATATGGAAGGATGTACAGCTAAATCATATACAAGCGATTCACTTCACGCAGCAGTTGTCGAAATATATGTTAAAAAAAATGCTAAATGTCGATATACTACTATTCAAAATTGGTCAGAAGACGTATATAATTTAGTTACTAAACGAGCAGTTGTATCAGAAAATGGTTTAATGGAATGGATTGATGGTAATATCGGTTCAAAAGTTAACATGAAATACCCAAGCTGCATATTGAAAGAAACAGGAGCTCAAGGAAAAACCATTTCTGTTGCTATAGCTAATAATAACCAAAAACAAGATACAGGTGCTAAAATGATTCATTTAGCCCCTAATACTAAAAGTTATATTATTAGTAAATCAATTGCTTCTAATGGTGGTGAAGCAAATTACCGAGGAAAAGTTTATATTGATAAATTAGCTAATAACTCTAAAAGCATTATAAAATGTGATACAATAATTTTAGATGAAAAATCTAAAAGTGATACAATTCCTCAAAATATAGTAAATAATTCCACTTCTTTTTTAGAACACGAAGCAACAGTATCAAAATTAGATAAAGAAAAATTATTTTATTTAATGAGTAGAGGATTAAACGAGGAAAGAGCAAAAGAATTATTAATAATTGGATTTATTGATAAGTTCAAAGAAGAACTTCCAATGGAGTATGCTGTAGAATTAAATGCTTTATTAAAAAAATATTTTTAAAAAAAATAAAAAATTACTGATTTTAATAATTGGTAATTTTTTTTAACCATAAATTTAAAAATTTGTTATACCAATATCTAATATTAGTTTATTATTGATTATTAAATTCATAAAAACTGTCATTTGATAGGTATTATTGATTGTGTTATAGTGGTTACAGAAAGGAGGAAATTATGTTAAATCAATCAATTTTAGTAGGGAGAATAGTAAGAGAACCTGAAGTAAGAGAAACCGAAAACGGCGTTAAAATTAGTAATATTACTTTAGCAGTACCAAGAAGCTACAAAAACGTAAATGGTGAATACGATACAGACTTTAGTGCGACACGTTATTAAGTGAAAAGCTTAATTACTATAATAGGAAAACTGATATTTCGAATGTTAGAATGATAGTGTAACGCCTTGAAATGACTCATTAATACTCCGATTAGCATTTATTGTGTAATAAATAAATGTTAAAAGCTCGGTGAAGTCGGTTGAAAATTACCGTAAAAGAATTATCTTACGAAAGCTGTCTAGAGGTAGATGGTGTAATTGATAGACCGGATGTCTATAAAATATCTATGGTGAGAATGTATTTAATACTGACGAACTTTTGAATGTACGAGTCTAAAAAGTAAATATATAGAAATGTATATTGCAATAATTTGCAGTATGTGTGGATTAGTAAAAATTGAAGTTATGAAAGTCCATATAGTGTTATAGGCACTATCCAGCATACAGGCTTAAAGAAAGCACCTAAGGATATATGTAAAGATAGAAATATCGGAACGTGGAAAGCTTTGAATATGGAGATGATTACACATCTATGAAATATTGATAATGAATAAATAAATTATCTTAATCAAAGTGAGAGTAGTGGCACAGTACCTTTGAAGTTATGATAATAAATAATGGAGGGATAGCCACAAGTCAAATTAAATATTTGATAGAACGCCGTATGAGGTGAAAGTCTCACGTACGGTGTGGAGCGGGGGAAAAATAGGAGATAGTATCAAATATTTACCTATCGCTATTTTCATGCGTATTATGGCGTGGAGTAGCTGAAAAAACAGCAGAATATTGTCAAAAAGGAGATTTAATTGGTGTTCGTGGACACATTCAAACAAGACAAGTTGAATATCCAGATGAAACGAAACACAATGTTGTCGAAGTAATCGCCGAAAAAGTAACATTTTTATCAAATAAAAAACCAGAAAAAGCAGACGAATAATCTGCTTTTATCAGTAAAATCACATTTTTTTAAAATCGTTATAAAATATATCATCAGGTTTTAATTTAAAAATTTCAGCTATTTTAAAAGCTGTTTCATATGATAATCTTCTTTGATTTTGTTCAATTTGCCAATAAAATGATTTACTTATTTTTAGTTTATCAGCCATAGCTTGACAACTATATTGATTTTTAATTCTTAATTCCTTTAATTTATTCAAATTTAACCACCTTCTAAAAACATTATACAGGATTATTTATGTAAATTCAAGGGAAAAGTTAACAAGTGAGTAACTTTCTTTGTAAGTGAAAATGTCTTTGGTATAATTATGTCGGCAATTAGACAACGGAGGATTAATATGATTGTAGGCGAAAGATTAAAAGAAGCAAGACTATTAAAAAATATGTCACAAGAAGAACTAGGAAATATGGTTGGAGTTACTAAAGTTTCCATAAGCGGATATGAAAAAGGAACAAGAATACCATCATTAAAAAACTTTTTAGAAATGGTTGATGTCCTTGATTTAGATATAAAATATATTTTAGGTCAAGAAGTACTAGCAGTTTGTGAAGATGAAGAAAAATACCGTATTAATATAGCATCCGTTGATTTAAAAATATTGAACGAATTAAAAAAACACCCAAATCTTTATAATGAACTTTGTAAAAATCCTAAAAGAACTGTAGAAAAAATAAGTAAAAAGATGTGATTTTACTATATTTTTTTTTAATATTAGGATATAATATTCATGAGGACGATATCATGTATAGAAGAAGAAAAAAAAATTCAAAAAAGAAATATATAATAGCTATTTCCATATTTGTAGTAATGATATTTGCTATTATTGTTAATTTAAATCCAAATCGTAACTTAACATTTGTTGAAAAATACTTTAAAGATGGAATCTTGTACGTTGAAAAAATTATCAAATATCCTTTTAATTATATAAGTGAATTAAACGAAAAAAGACAAGAAAAAAAAGAAATGTATAATGAATATTCAAAATTAAAAGAACAAATAGAAAGTTATGAAAGTTTACTTTGTGAAAAAGAAGAATTAGAAAAACAACTATCAGATTTAAAAAAACTAATGGATATAAATAGTAATTTAAATGGTTATGAAACAATTAATGCCACAGTTATTAATCGTAGTATTGATTATTTTAGCCAAGTTATAACAATTGATAAAGGAAGTAATTCAGGAATTTTAGTTGATATGCCAGTAACAGTTGGCAATGGTTTAATTGGAAAAATTACGCAAACAACTAATTTAACCAGTACCGTACAATTATTAACACATGAAAATCCAAAAGAAAAATTATCAATAAAAATAAAACTAAAAGATAAATATGTATATGGATTATTAGTTGGTTACAATAAAGAAAATAAAACATATAAAATTGAAGGAATAAGTGAAAATGATGATATTGAAATAGGTAGTTATGTCACAACTACAGGTTTAGGCAATAATTTTCCAAGCGGTATATTAATAGGAAAAGTTAAAGGCGTAACAACTGATAATTTTGATTTAACAAAAATAGTTGAAGTTGAAACAGAAGTTGATTTTGACGATTTAACATACGTTAAAGTATTAAAGAGGAATGACTTATGATTGTTAGTATAATATCATTTTTATTAGATGGTATATTATCGAATATTTTAACTAAACCATTTATACCATTATTTTCAATTATTTCTCTTATTGTTATAGAAAATTATAAAAAAAATGAACAAAAATATTTAATAAATTGTTTTACATTAGGATTATTATATGATTTAGTATATACTAATACCTTATTTTTAAACGGATTATTATTTCTACTAATTGGTTTTTTAATTATGTTTTGTTTTCATTTCTTAACTCATAGATTAGATATTGAACTATTAGTTTCTATTTTAACTATTACATTATATAGATTATTTAGTTTTTTAATATATAAAGTATTTTATAATATTTCTTTAGATTTATTATTACCAAGTATTTATAATTCAATAATTGTAAATCTAATATATTGTATTATTATTTATTTGATATTAAAAAAAATAAAACTTTATAAATAATAAAAAAAATGTTAAAATAAGTTTAGGTGGTTTTATGCGTATAGATATACCAAAAAGTGAAATATATATGGAAGAACCAATAGGTAAACAACCAAAATATTGGTTTTTGTCATATGGAAAAAGATACCTTTTTAAAAAAGCTGGTTATAAAGCTGATAAAAGTCCAATTTATAACGATGTATCAGAATGTTTAGCTTGTGAAATATCTGAATTATTAGGTTTGAATCATGCTTCTTATTATTTGTGTAAAAACAATAACGAAGATGGAGTAATAACGCCAGATTTTCTTAATAATGAAATTGGAAAACCTAAAAAAGAAGAGTTTTATGACGGAGTTTATTTAATAAGTCAAATCGATCCAAATTTTAAAAATACTAGTTTAATAAATCCTAAGACTCATCAATACTATACTGCTGATTTAGTAATTAGATCAGTTTATAAATATGGATTATTAAAAGATGTTCTTAATATGTTTGTATATGATTGTTTAATTGCTAATCGAGATAGAAATCCATCAAATTACGGAATAGTTGTTAATCATGAACAAAATACAATTAAATTCGCTCCATTATTTGATAACGCATCATCATTTGGTATATCTATGGTAGATCATAGATTAGCTAAATGTATTGATAAAGATGGTAATATAATAGATGATAGTAATCTTAATTTAGTAGTACATAAACAATTAACTGGTAAAGTAACTTTAGAAAGACATATGCAGTATGTTGAAAAAGCAAAATGGGATAAAGAAGAAGAAAAAAGAATTTTAACTTTAATTGAAAATAAAAGAAAAGAATTACAAATACTATTAGAACAAAAATTAATAACTTTAGAACAATATCATAAAGAATTATATTCAATAGGAAATCAATATAGAAAATTTAATATTGTTGATTTAAGATATCAATTAATGATTAGTTATTTAACTTTGTTTTATTCTAGTGAAATAGAAGATATAATTAATACCATTAAAGATAAAATAACACCTGAAAATATTAATAAAATATTTGATTTATATAAAGATTATATACCAATTGACAGACTTAATATGGCAAAACAAGTTGTTTTAAAAAGAGCAGATTGGATAACTTCATTTTATCAAAACAACAAAATGAAAAGTGAGGGGAAGTTGTTATGTTAGAAAAAATTTATTTGTTATGGGATTCTTATAAAGCCAATCGAACTTATTTGATAGGTTGTTTGTCTAAAAAAGGAAATAATTATGTTTTTGAATATGAAAAAGAAGCTTTACTTGCTTATAATGATGGATGTATGTTACCTTTTCCTTATACGGATGGTGCTTATTGTTTTAACTCACTACCACCTTTTTTTGAACGAAGAATAAATTATCGAAAAGGAAAAATTAATGATGAATTACAATCTTTATTAGAAAATAATGGAAGAATTAATAATGATAACTTTCATATTACAGATAATGTTTTAAAAAATGATTTAAATTGCAAAAAACTATAGACTAATTAATTAAAATGTAATAAAATATATTTATCAATGTGATGACTGGGTTGGAAACCACGAGCAATATACTAATGAGATTCTATTTAGAATAAGTAAGGTGGAACCACGCTAATGCGTCCTTACAATTAATAGAATCTTTTTATTTAGAGGAGGAAAAATTATGGATATGGAAAAAATGGTTAATTTATGTAAACAATATGGTTTTATATTTCAAGGAAGTGAAATATATGGAGGACTTGCAAATACTTGGGATTATGGACCTTTAGGAAGTCGTTTAAAAAACAATGTTAAAGATGCTTGGCGAAAAAGATTTATTCAAGAACGCGTTAATGCGTATGAACTTGATGCTGATATATTAATGCATCCAATGGTATGGAAAGCAAGTGGTCATGTTGATTCTTTTGCTGATCCTTTACTTGATTGTAAAGAATGTAAAACCAGACACCGTGCAGATAATTTAATCAACGATTTTAGTAATAGTAGTATTGGCGATGGAATGACTAATGAAGAAATGATTAAATATATAAATGAAAATAAAGTACCTTGTCCAAAATGTGGTAAAACAAATTTTACAGATATCAGACAATTTAAATTAATGTTTGAAACTTATCGTGGCGTTACACAAGATAGTAAAAGTGTAGTTTATTTAAGACCAGAAAATGCTCAAGGAGAATATGTTAATTTTTTAAATGTTCAAAGAACAATGCGTGCTAAACTTCCTTTTTCAATAGGGCAAATTGGTAAAGCTTTTAGAAATGAAATAACTCCAGGTAATTTTACTTTTAGAACAATTGAATTTGAACAAATGG
>CAZTXU010000040.1:0-8150 GCA_964617705.1 uncultured Muribaculaceae bacterium | reverse complement strand
AAGCAATTGGTTCCCAAGGTAACATTTCAGCTTTTAATGCTACAGGATTATTATCTTTATCAAAAAGTTCTACTTTATCAGGAGTTAATATTGCAATTTGGTTATCGTCAAGATAAACAGCTTTTTTAGTATGTTCAATAATTGCAGGAACGTCAGATGCTGCAAAGTTTTCACCTTCGCCTAAACCAATTAAAAGGGGAGCATTTCTACGAGTTGCAATAATTGTGTCCGGCATATCTTGATGAATTATACATAAAGCGTAAGCACCTTCAAGCTCTTTTGTTGCAAGTCTTACAGCTTCTTTTAAATCTTTTGTTTCTTTATATTTTTGTGCAATCAAGTGAGCGATTGTTTCTGTATCTGTTTGAGATTTGAAAACGCTACCTTTTTGTTCGAGTTGTTCTCTTAATTCTTTAAAGTTTTCAATAATACCATTATGAACGATCGCTAATTTACCTGAATTGCTTGTATGTGGGTGGGCATTTATTTCGTTTGGAACGCCGTGAGTTGCCCAACGAATATGACCAATACCAACTCTTGCAGTTTTAACTTCGTCTTGTTTTTCTTCTAAAAGGTTTTTCAAATTTTGTAATTTGCCTTCTGCTTTATAAATTTTTGTTTGATTATCTGCTAAAACAGCAATACCAGATGAATCATATCCTCTATATTCTAGTGAACTAAGACCACCTGTTAAAACTTCAGATACTGATTTTTTTCCTACATAACCAACAATTCCACACATAATTTATATTATATAACCTTTCCATATATTCTTCTAAAATCTTTCTACATTTTATCATAAAAATTTGTGTTGCAAATATACATTGTATATTGTAATATTTTTTTGAATTAGAGTAAATGGAGTTTTAAAGATGAAAAGATTTCTATTATTGTTATTTATAATGTTTTTAGGCGTTTCAGTTAATGCCAAAGAAGTTGAATTTGTAAATTTATCATCAGGAAATATATGGGATTCCATTGGTAAAAAAGAACAAAAAGTTTATTCTGTTGGTGCAAAAATTCTAAATGCAAATAAAATAAATAAAAGAATTGTTTTTACATTAAATAGTTTTAATTCTGCAAATGCTGGTGCATCATATCGTACAAAATCAGTTTCGGTAAACAAAGGATTATTGAATTATATTGATAATGACGACGAACTTGCAGCAGTTTTGGCACACGAAATAGCACATAATGTTGAATATTATGGTGGTTTTGGTAAATTGATGATGATGAATTTTAATAGCAAATCTTATGAATATCAAGCTGATACAACAGGTATTGATTTAATGGTAAAAGCTGGATACAACCCAATTGCAATGATTACATTGATGAACAAGATTTCAGGTGAAAACATCTGTGATTGGGGTGTTTTATGGACTCATCCAAAAACTTCAAAACGTTTAATGAATGATTACAAATATATCTATAAAAAATATCCAAAATATTTATCTTCTGATATGACAAAAAATATTAACTATCAAAATTGGGTTTATACAGCACAAAAAGATATTAATAAATTCCAACAAAAACAAAAAGAAAAAGCCGAAAAAAGAGGTTCTCTATAATGTTTAAAAAGCTTTTGCTTGCATTATCGTTTTTGATATTATTTTCTCAAAATGTTATTGCAAACGAAATTCCTATAAAAATTACACCAAAAATAAAATATTCAACTTGTAATAAATTACCGCAAGTTGGAGATTTTATGGAATTTGTAACGGTTGAAAATGTTCAAGGAATTCCAAAAGGAACTACTGTTCAAGGTCTTTTAACAGAAAAAGAGGATAACGGTTTTAGTGGAAAAATTGCAAGTTATTATATTGAACAATTTAAACTAAATGGGAAAAATCTTAGTGGAATTGTTTATATAAAAGGCAATGAGCACCCGATTTATTTCAATTATTTTGATTGGTTGGTTGCTTTTCCAATGAAAATCTTTGATGTTTCTTTGTCGTATGTTAGAGGTGGAGAAGCTTTTCTTATCCCTCAAAAAGATATTTTTACATTGTATTTAAAGGATTAATCGTGAAAAAATTTATACTTGTTTTAATGTGTTTAATATTTTCTGTTCAAACTGCATTTGCAGAAAAATTAGTTTTGAAAATAACTCCGATACAAGAAATTTCAACAAAAAATGATGAAGTTGAAGTTGAAGATTGGATAAGATTTAAAACTGTAAACGACGTATTTTATAATAACAAATTGTATATAAAAAAGGGTGCAATCGTTATCGGTATTGTAAATAGTGTCCATGAAAACGGATTAATTGCCGATAATGCTCAGATTGATTTTTCAGAATTTAAAGTAAAAGATGTAAATAACAAATTAGTAACAATAAAATATCCATTGGTTTTAAATAGAAAAAATTCTGTTTGTTATAATTTTGCAGATAAAGTGAAAAAATATTTTGGTGTTGCTTTTATGGGTAATGAAATTTATATTAAACCCGAAACAACAACATATAATTTAATTTTTAATAAATAAAATTATTCATAAGTCTAAGTTTTTTCTTAAAAATGCGGTCGTTTTGTTCAATGAAATTTTTACGGCAATCTTTTAATATGGAGTTGTAAATCCTCAACTCTTTTGATTGCTCAATGCCCGCATTTGCGGGTTTTTCTTTGTGAAAAAGTGTTTTTCAAAACGAAATGTAACAAATTGTAAACATGACTAAAGACATGGTAGCAAAAAAAAATATTATAGGCTTTGTATGAATGCAAACCAAAAGATTTGCATGTTAGCATGTTATTTTTTGGCGTGTGTATAGGACAAAATTGAATATAATAAAAGGGAAACCTAATGGTAGATAATAGAGCAGCGGGCTTTTACGGTATCGGTGGTTCATTTAACTTCAAAAGTGGTGATATTTCAGGCACAACGGCTGGAATGGGCGACGATAAAATGGGTCAAGGTAACGAATATTCCCGACAAAATAAACAAGAAGAAGATTCTTTAAAAGAATCAAAAATGCAATTTACGGATAGAAGTGCTCAGCTTCGTGCGACACTTAATTCTTTGGCGATGATGAATGTAGCTGGAGTAATTAACACAAAGAAACGACCGACACGACTCGACGATAACGAAAAAGAAGAAGCCTTTGATGAACATGAGTTTTATCTAAAAACACGAAAAAAACGTAAAGAACTTATTTTAGAAAATTCTTTGATTGATGATGATATTGAAGATGAAGATTTAGATGATGAAAATGAAAAGCATTCTGAAAAAGCTTTTGAAGAAAATCATCAAGAAGAATTAAACGAAGATAAAGAAGAAGTTTAAATATTTTAAAATCTATTTTAATAGATTGTTATTCTAATCAATGTACTTTGAAATGCGTGTGATTCGTATCTGATTTTTGAATGTTTATATGCCCATGCAACAATATTGTCAATGTTTACGTGTCGCATGTTATAGTCATAAGGCATAAATAACCAATAACTACCCTTTTTTAATGTGTTTAACATTTTTTGAATTTCATAAGGGCTTTCTGTTTTTGGTTTTAAATAAATAACTTCATTTTTTAATTTATAAAATGAATTATAATAGTAATAATCTGCATTTGACGCACCATTTAAGATAATTTTTTCACTTGAAGTAATATCTTGTGCCATTCTTTGCATCATATTTCTTGCAAAATCACCTTTGTTTAATCCTTTTAAATTCATAAAATTCCAACTAAAAATAACATGTGGAATTAAAACAAAAGAAAGTAAAATTGCACCGATAACAGGTCTTTTGGTATCTGCAATTTTTATGACATAAATTAAAAATAACGGGATTAAAAATAAAACTAATCGTCTTGAAAACGGGTAATAGTGCATAACAGATGCAACAATTACAATTGAGAGGGTTAACATTGAGATAAATACATAAGAATATTTGTTATCTTTTAATAACAAAAATAAACCTATTATCGCAATTATTGTGATAAATTCAAATGATAAATGCGGAATATTTATAAAAAAGTAATGCAAATTTTGATTATGTAATTGAACTATATTTGAAAAATCACTTTTAACAAATTGTTCAGCCCAATAATTAATCATACCCTCAGAATTTTGAGTATAAGCATTCGCAATAAAAATATTTATATATGCAAAAACACTTACAAATATTGGCATTAATAATGATGTAAATAATGCGGGGTTTTCTTTTTTGAAACTTAAAACTAAAACACCTGCAAAAACTACAAAAGCACTTGCGAATGAAAACCATGGCAAAATCGCTAAAATTAAGCCATATTTGAAAATTTTTCTCAAACAAATTGTGTTAAAATCTATTTTTAAAAATATATAAACAGCGAGTAACGTACAAAAAACGTCAACACTATAAGGTTTAAATTCAAAACTATAATTTATTAAAACAGGATTTGTTGCAAAAAGAAAAACACCTGTAAGTGCAACCCATTTTGAATTTATTACTTTTCTTGCAACAAGGTAGAATAACCACATTGAACCAATTCCGCACAAAAAAGGTATAGTACGAAGTGCCATATCGCAACGAAATACGTGATTATAACCATCAACAAGAAAGACTAAAATTTTTGAACAAATTAAAAATAATGGTGGTGCTAATTGCAAAAATCTTAATTTTTGAAAGAATGCTAAATAATCTTTGTTTAAAACATTCCACCCTAACGCACTTTCATCAAGCCACATTGATGGATTTATTAAATACCCTTTTAATCTTAAAATTAATCCTAATAATAGAATTAATCCAAGAATTTCATAATAAAAATATTTTTTTATAACATTCATTACTTATTACCTTTTATATATAATATTTGTCCAGATTTCACTGAACAACCTTTTTTATAATCATATTTTAAATATGAATACCCTGAACTTGGCCAAGAAGCATATAACCATTTGTCAAATTTATTATTTTTTGGTATTGCTACATTCCGAGAAGTTTTATATTGAATTATTCCATCTTTTACATCAACATTCAAATATGAAACATTTTGTAAATTTAGATACATATTATAGTACAAAAAATCACAAACTGATAATGTATCAACTACTATAACATCGTCATCTTTCTGTTTTTCTGCCATTGTATAAAACAATTCCCTTGCGCAAGATTCTTTAGAAAAAGGTTCAAAAATAAATTTTTTAGCAAAAAAATCAAGTGGAATTAAAAATGTTGAAAAAATTAAACAAGTAAATATTGTAATTAATATATTCTTTTTTTCAAATAAAATATCTGCAATAAATAGCATCGGAAGTAAGATTAAAGGTAGTAAAAATAATAAAAAGCGATCATAAAATGGATAAATTTTTAAAAAACTGCATAAAACATATCCGATTAAAACAATAAGAGAAAATTTTACTAAAAAGATATGTTTTTTCTTTACTATTGAATAAATTACACCACTAAAAAATAATAAAAACGGAATTACTGCGAAATAAAAATTAAATAAATAATCAAATCCGATAAAAAATTGTATTGGAAATTCTTTTAAATTAAAAAACGAATTTTTGAAAAAATCTGTCATAAAATTGCCGTAAAAATTTCTTACATTCAAATAATAAAAAATTAACATTACAATTGAAAGCAAAATGGGAGAAATAAATGCAAAGATTTTTTTAATATAATTTTTGTCAAATTTCACAATAATTGCTACAAGTAGCATTCCCGCAGATACAAACGAAAACCACGGCAAAAATGCAAATAAAACACCTATTGAAAGAAGTTTTTTAAATGATAATTCCCAATTTAATTTATTAAATGCGTATAAAATTAAACAAGTTGAAAATAAATCTAAAATATAAGGTTTAAATTCAACTGAAAATTTTATTGCTTGAATATTTAAACAAAATAAAATTAAACCTGTAATAATCGTAAATTTATTTTTAAGATTTTGATTTAAAATAAGCAAAAACAATATCATTACTAAATTTCCGATTATAAACGGAAATAATCTTAAAACTAAATCACTTGCACCAAAAATTTTAGTCATTAATTTTGAAATAACTAAAAATAAAGGTGGAGCAACCTGTTGCAAATGTAAGACTCCAAAAAATTCTTTAAAATTTAAAGCTAAAACATTGTAACCTAATGCACTTTCATCAAACCAAAATGAGGGGTTATCTAAAAATAGTTTTAATCGGATTAAAAAGCCAAATAAAAGAATTAAACCTATAATTAAAAAATATATATTTTTCTTTGAAAAAATACTTCCCATAAATGTAGTCTAACATAAATTAAAAATAATTTAATTATGCTATTGTAAAAAAAAACATTTTTTGCTATTATATAAATAACTTATATAAGAAAAAGAGGATAACATGTCAGAAAATTTTGATTTAGATACCGGTAAAAACATTGTAGATGCTTTGAAAGCAGATACTGAAAATGAAGAATTAGAATTAACAGAAGAAGTTGAATTCGAAGAAACAGAAGAAGTTCAAGAACCTGAAGTTGAAGAAGAAGCTGAAGAATTAGTTTCATCATTTGATGAAGTTTCAGATGCAAACAAATTTGACGGTTCAATGAAACCAAGCAGTGATTTTGAAAACAATATGGCTGATGATTTATCAAACCACGCTATTGTTGACAAATATGCAACTGACTTATACAACTTTGAAGTTCCAAACAACGTTGCAGTTTTGAAAAAATTAATTGCAAAACTTCCATCAGGTGTAACTCGTCAAACAGGTGCACAAATTATTAAACAAACAATGGAAGCTCTTGGAATTTCAATGAAGAGCGTTCTTCAAGAAGCACAACAACTTCAAGAACAATTGAGCAGTTCAACAAAAGAATGTCAAGCTACAATTTCTGAATACAAAAGACAAATTGTAACACTTGAAGAACAAGCTCAAAGCTACAAAAAACAATATAACAACTTGAATGAATTAGTAAGTTTATTTATTCAAACTGAAAATTAATTAAGTTTTTAAGATTTTAAAGCAGAGCTTATTTCGGCTCTGCTTTTTTTACGGAAAAATGAGGAAACCATGACAATAAAAGGTATAATATTTGATTTTAATGGAACGTTGTTTGAAGATTCAGCTTTGCATGAGCAGGCATGGAGAGAATACTCTGAGATTTTAAGAGGAACACCTTTTTCAGACGAAGAAATGCAAAAATATATGTTTGGACGTTCAAATGAAGAAATTATTACATACGCTATTGGTAGAAAGCCATCGGCTGATGAATGTTTGAAGTGGGCAAATGAAAAAGAAGCTTGTTATCGACAAATGGTTTTGAATAATCCGGAATGTATTCATCTTGTTGATGGTGCAGAAGAATTTTTTGATTATATTTGTGAAAAAAATATTCCGCATACAATTGCAACAGGTTCTGAAAAAACAAATGTAGACTTTTTTATAGAAACTTTCAACCTAAAAAAATGGTTTGATGTGGATAAAATTGTTTATGATGATTATAAGATTAAGGGAAAACCCGACCCTGCGATATATTTAAAAGCTCTTGATATTATGGGATTAAACGCAGAAGAAACTTTGGTTTTTGAGGATTCTTATTCAGGTATAACTTCGGCAAATAATGCAAAAATCGGTAAAATTGTTGCCATAAATAAAAATCCTGAAACTTTCCAACATAAAGATAAAGTCTTTAAAGTAATAAAAAACTTTAAAGAAATTGATGAAAGCATTTTATAATTTTTTTGACATTTTAAAAATGTATAATTAAATTATGCAAACTGGCGAAATTATTGATGCAATGGCTTAATATAAATAAAAGAATTATTACTAATCATAGTAATAATTCTCATCATCAAAACTGTTTAATTAATGTTTTGGGCGTCGCAAGCACCCTTATCCTAATATTATTTTAACCGATTTTTTAGTTTTTCAAGACTTTGTAATGTTTGTTTCACAATGACTGGTTTTTAGCCTATAAGTCACTCATGTTGTCACTGCGAGCGTAAGCGTGGCAGTCCAGTAGCCCGGAGCAGAGGCGAATTTTCGGTAGGGTGAAACGAAGTGAAACCCGTAAGTCGTCGTCGGACGTTACTCCGACGACACCCCGAATAATTCAACGAACGAAGTGAGAGTCAATTTGTTGCACGTCGGAGGTGAAACGGCGGAAACAAATTGCGGTTGCGTTTAATGCTCGGGCGTATTTTATTTATACAAAATAGAGCTTACGTGAGTTTTTACAGTTGATACACTCATGTATAA
>CAZTXU010000039.1:0-8308 GCA_964617705.1 uncultured Muribaculaceae bacterium | reverse complement strand
CGAAACGTATGCGAACTCTTTGAATGAAACAAACGGCAGAATAGCAGAATTACCGATTGCGCAAAAGGCTGATTATAAACCTGCGAAACCGACATCTGGGTCAATTGAACTTGAAATTTGACCTCTCAATAGAGTTTAAGTCTTAGCACCGCTAATAATAAAAGAGACTTGTTAGATTTAACAGGTCTCTTTTATTAGCCAACAGCGTCGGAGATTTTAGCTTTATTCCGGTCTGCGACTGAAGAATAAAAACAAACCTGACTACATCCCAATATTTTATACCCCCAGATACTACCGACTGGGTAGAGCCCAAGCATAGCCGCCCGAATTGTTGAAATTGGGGACAGAATTGGGACACACATACACTACGTAATGTTTCAAAAAATCTTTAACCACTCCACTAACGCCATCACCGCCATATAGGAATCGGACAAGAAGATATTGATGATGTATATAGGAATTTTTATTTGTGAATGTTTATGTTATATAATATATCTATGAAACTAAAAGAAGAAATTGTATTTAAAACAAATGGCTGGCAAGCAATAAATAGATTGGGAATCCTAAATGAAAATTATCATACCTTAATTTTAAATTATAGAGAATTAATGAATGAAATTGTACAAATTCAATTAGCACAGGAGCCCTTTGTTTTGTTGTTTAATAATCAAAATCTAAATAGGTATATTTTTAACTTTTTAGCTTCAACATCTGCTCTTATTGATTCCTGCCGAAATGTAATGAGTTTTTATGAAAACACAAGTATATATGAGCATTATAAACAAAGAGTAAAAGATCAATTCTCAAATAATAGTATTACTGTTTTTATAAAAGACCTTAGAAACTATCAGATGCACTATAAAATTACATTTCCTTGTTTATCCCACAAAGAGGAAGTTAGCTTTGAAGCTTATGAATTAAAGCAGTATAACAATTGGACAAAACTATCTAAAGAATTTATAAAAGAACAAGGGGATTTTATTGTTTTAAAACCTTTATTTGAAGCATATTTTAAAATGTTAGAGCCTTTTTATATGAATATTTATTCAGAATTAACAAAATATCATCAACAAGATTTTAAAGAAACAATTGAATTGTCTGCAAAAATAAATATGCCAATTCCTGATATTTATTATCAACTAATTAATAAATAAAAGCCGTATTTTAAAATTGCAAGTCCTCAGAGAACTTTACATTCTTTCCATACATAATATTTATGCTAATATAGAAACATCAGAGAGGGGTGCTATGGAAAAGATTATTGATATAATTAATCGCCTGGATCTATTCAATATAGAAGAAAAGCAAAGGTTGATTCATAAATTAAGAGAAAATGAAAAGGGCAAGACGGTTGTTGAATGCTTAATTCGTAAAACGGATATTATTTTGACCCCCGAAGAAGTTGTAAGACAATTATATCTTGATAGATTAATAAATGAATACAAATATTCTCCTTCGAGAATTAAACTTGAACATGCTATTCATTTTGGTCGAGAAGTCAAAAGAGCGGATATTGTTATATTTGAAGAAGAACGACCTACTACAGAATATATTATTATAGAACTAAAAAAAGAAAAAGAAAAAGATGGCAAAGAACAGTTACGCAGCTACTGCAATGCAACAGGAGCTACAATGTCAGTATGGACAAATGGCTCGCAAATAACATTTTTTAATAGAAAAGATCCTAATTATTTTGAAGAAATTACTAATATTCCAAATTCTCAACAAACCTTGAAAGATATACTGGATGAGCCTTTTACATTAAAAGACTTGATTGTTAAAGATAAAATTTTAAATGAAGGCAAGTCATTAAGACAAATCATTGAAGGAATGGAAGATGAAGTATTGGCAAATGCAGGTGTTGACGTTTTTGAAGAGTGTTTTAAACTTATATTTACCAAACTTTATGATGAAAGCTTAAGCAAAAAAGACAAAGAGATAATAAGATATGATGTTGATAGAAGTTGCGAATGCGAATCCTTATCAGATTTAGAGTACAATGATTATATTGAATTAGTTAAAAAGGTAAATGACAAAAAATTTAGACAACTTGAATTTAGAAACAAAGGTGAAACAGACCTAGAACTTAAGAAGAAAATTCAGAAACTTTTTGATGGGGCAAAAACCAAATGGAAAGGTGTTTTTACTGAAGATGCAAAAATAAATCTTTCTCCATCCCATTTATCAGTGTGTGTTTCTAGTATTCAAGATATTAAACTATTTAATTCAAATCTTCAAATTATAGATGAAGCTTTTGAATATTTAATTAATAAATCTTCAAAAGGAGAAAAGGGACAATATTTTACCCCAAGACATGTTATTGACATGTGTGTAAAAATGCTTAACCCACAAAAGGGGGAATATATGATAGATACGGCATCTGGCTCCTGTGGTTTCCCTGTACACACTATTTTTAAAATTACAGGTAAACTATTCTCAAATGCAGATATTCCTGATGAAGAAAAAGACAACGTATTAAAAATATTTGGAATTGATTTTGATGAAAAAGCAGTACGTGTAGCGAGAACATTAAATTTAATTGCAGGAGACGGGAACACAAATGTTCTCCATTTAAATACCCTTGATTATGATAGATGGAAAAATACTGTTAATTCAAAAGAGTGGTTAAGTGTATATCAAGATGGGTTTGAACGACTTGAAAAGTTACAAAAAGAAGAAGATAATTATAAAGAATTTAATTTTGATATATTAATGGCTAATCCTCCATTTGCGGGTGATATTAAAGAGCAGACAATTCTCGCAAAATATGATTTAGCTTTTAAAGATGAAAACAAAAATAAAATGAAATCTAAAGTTGGAAGAGATATTCTATTTATTGAACGTAATTTAGATTTTGTAAGACCTGGCGGAAGGCTTGCAATTGTTTTACCGCAAGGCCGATTTAATAATACTTCTGATAAAGACATTCGAGAATTTATTGCAAAGAAGGCAAGAATACTGGCTGTAGTAGGTCTAGATGTTAATACCTTTAAACCACACACGGGAACCAAAACAAGTGTTATCTTTTTACAAAAATGGAATAATGATGATTCTAATAAAAAATATTATTGTCCACATGCTAAAGACTATCCGATATTTTTTGCAGTATCAGAAAAAAGTGGAAAAAATAATTCAGGGGAATATGTATACTCAAAAGATGAAAATGGTAGATTAAAATTAGACAAACATGGATATTTTGTATTAGAGCACGATTTACATAATCATAATGGAGACTTACCCGAAGGAATAGCTGAAGCTTTTATTGAGTTTGCGAAATCTGAAAACCTTTCATTTTGGAGTGAAGAATAATGAAATATTCGCTAGTTTCATTAAATAATATTGACTTTGGCAATAGAATTGACTCTGAATATTTTAAACCAGAGTTTCTTAATATATCCGACGTTTTAATAAAAAAGCAAGCAAAACCTTTGAATGAGTATTGCAATATAACCGCTAGTGCTTTTTATCCTGCAGCGACAGAGTTATATGCATATGGTGAAATTCCGTTTATTCGTTGCGTAGATTGTGTAAACTTCCCTGCGATATCTAATCTTCAAGATAAGAGCTTTGAAAAAATACCATTAGATTTTTTTAATTGTTATGACAATATCAAAGAACTAAAACGCAATGAAATTGTTATTACTAAAGTGGGAACACCATGTTATGCTTCAATATTGACAGATTATGAAAAAGTAGCCCTATCTAGGACAGTTCTAGGTTTAGTTAATATAAAAGATATAAGCCCTTTTTATTTAACTATTTTCTTAAGATCTAAATATGGTTATTATCAACTTTTAAGGGAAAGAGAATTAACCATTCAATACCAATTAACTCTTGATAGAGTTGGAAATATTTTAATTTATAAGCCTCATGAGAGTAATTTTGTTGACAAAATAGAAAATATATTCAAAGCTGCAATTTTATATGGTAAAAATTCAAAAGATTATTATGTACAAATAGAAAAATTATTATTAACAGCATTAAATATGTTTAATTGGAAACCTAAATATGAATTATCATATATAAAAAACTTCTCCGATATTGATTCAATTAATCGTTTTGATGCAGAATATTTCCAGCCTAAATATGATGAAATAATAGAAAAAATAAAATCTTGTCCTTGTGGTTGGGATAAGTTATCCAATATAATTATACCCCAAAAAGGAATAGAAGTTGGTTCAGAAGAATATTGTGAAGAAGGAATACCATTTGTAAGGGTTAGTAATTTATCTCAACATGGAATTAACAATAATAATATGCAATATATTTCAGAAAAATATTACGATTCTATTGCAAATATTTATCAACCTAAAAAAGGTGAAATTTTGTTATCAAAAGATGGTACCCCTGGTATTGCGCATTATTTAAACGAAACTCCTCCAAAAATGATTCCAAGTGGCGGCATTTTGAGACTTTCTTTACATAATAATGAATATTTACCAGAGTATTTAACCTTGGTTCTTAATTCAATTATTGTTCAAATGCAAGTTGAAAGAGTTTCAAGCGGAGCATTAATCAAACATTGGCTTGTAGATGAAATTCAAAATACATTGATTCCAAAGTTAGAAATGAATAAACAAATAGAAATAGTTGAACAACTTAATAAGGCTGTGAAACTTCGAGAACAGTCGAAACAACTTCTAGAAATTGCAAGAAGAGGTGTTGAAATTGCCATTGAAGAAAATGAAAATTTTGCAACAAATTGGATCAATGAACAACTCTCAAAAATAGGAGTAGAATTATAATGCCTGGTTCACTTAGAGAAAGTTTTAATAATTATTGAATATTACACAAAAAGAATTTAAGCAATTAAGCAAATGGGCAGAAAATGTTTATACACTGTCTTTGTGATAGATCACTTTGT
Organism: uncultured Muribaculaceae bacterium; assembly: GCA_964617705.1. Classification (GTDB taxonomy): domain Bacteria; phylum Bacillota_I; class Bacilli_A; order RF39; family UBA660; genus Faecisoma. The sequence continues at coordinate 3,444 of CAZTXU010000039.1, read as the reverse complement.
TGCAAGCCAACCGGAGATTGAAGAGTGTTACAACCATGCTTTGGTCATAAAGCATCTAAGACACGATGCGGATGAAAGCGATATCATATTGAACTTGATGAAATAGTGCCGATGGAGGAAATTCATGATTCTAAAAAATAAACTTACCCGCGAAACTTTAGAAATAGCTTATCCCGAATTCAGGAAAAGATCCGCTAAAGAAATTCAAGAAGCTTTTGAAAGTTTCCGCAGAACTCGGTTAAACCAATATTCGTATAACTTCAAAAACGATAATTCGATGTAATTCAACTTCTACTTTGAATTACATTGGAATTTTAACCACTTTGGAAATTCTAATTGGTATATTGAAAGAATGTAAATTTTGAATAGTTATTAAGCAAAACAGGCTTTAAATACCTTTTAAAAACTCTTTTAAATCAACATTTTGTTTAGCTGCATTTTTATCTAGTCGTTTACCTAACTCAAAAAAGTCCTTAATAACATCAACAGGTATTCCTTTTTCTATATCATCATACAACTTTTTAGCCTTCTCTGCAGACGGACTATTTAGAAAGTCAGTCATTTTTATTCCTAACTCAATATCTTCAACATTAAGAATTGACGCCAAGAGTCTAATCTTAATACTTCTGGCAGTTGGTAATTATTCATACTATAGAATTTTAGAGCAACAAGCCATCCGAACTAAAATGTCATGGATTATATTCTTATTATAACATATATTTGAAAAATTTAATCCTGTTGTTTTTATACTTTTTTTGTTATATATATATTACTGAATGATGGTGTAAAGGACAGCACACTTTTTTGAAGAGGCTAACATGGGTTCGATTCCCATGTCATTAAAGAGCAATTCTTACTATAATTGTTTTTCAATGACATGAAAGCGAATATAATATATAAAAATCATTGTAAAAATTTAGAAGTACTTGAAAAAGCAATATCTCTTATTGAAAAGAATATAAAGGATTCAATAAAAACTCGTAATGAAGTTTCAGAAAAGATATATACAAGGATTTTATGTACTTTCATTGTATCTTGGCTTGAAATGCGCTTGCTAAAATTAATAAATGAAGTAGAAGATTATAAAAATTTGTTGTCAAAAAAAATATTTGAAAAACAAGAAATTATAGAAATTTTAAAAGGTAATACTTTATTAGATAAATGGAAAATTACACTTAATTTTTCGGCAGTAAAAGCATATAATGTTAAACTAAATAAGGATCACTTAAAAATTCAAGATTTTTGTGGTCAAAAAACTTTTTCACTAAGGTATAATAGTCTTATTTCTATAATTGATAATGAATTTAAGCCTATTATTACGATACGTAATAGGGTTGATCATGGACAAATAAAATATGCTTATGAAAATACTCCCATTTCATTTTCACAGGACATTACTACCGATATAAACAAATTAAACTTAATTCAATTAAGAAATATAATGAAAATTTTCAAGAACATTGCAAATATGATTCATGACTTGACAGTTTCCAAAAAAACTTTTGAACGCGACTATGATCAATATAGTACAATTATAGATAATGTTAAAATGATTAATACTGACGCGGAATATAAAAAATATAAATCTAGGATGGTACAAAAACAACTTAATTATAGGCAAAAATTAAATAATTCCAATAATTCTTTTTAATTTTTCTATAATATCTTTTCTGGTATCTTTATCACTCAAATCGTTTTGTTTTAGATTTATAGTACAAAAATCTATACGATAATCCTTTTCATCTTTATTATTATTTTTGTCATTATTAATGTAAAAACCAAATATATCAGGTTCGCTTTCATTGTACTGTGGATACAGTAAGATTGCTTTTTTATACTTTTCTCCATGTAATAAACAATAAGTCATAACTTGATAAATGTCAGAGCTAGAAATATCATCAAACTTAGTAAATTTTTTATATTTCGTATCAATAATAAGACTTGGTTTTTCAAGTAAAATATCGGCTTTAGTGTCTCGTCTTTTTTCAGCACCATTTGTTAGTAATCGTTTACCCTTTTGTGGGTTAGGTTTAACTTCTGGTATTTCTTTTTTTATTAATTCATATACAAATTCTTCAAATAATTTGTTCATATCCCAAATTAAAGTTATGCTTTCAAACTTATTCTTAGATAAATCAACACTTGTTTGTTCGACAAACATTTTTGCTAAATTAAATGGCTTTTTAAACAATTCTTGATTCTTTGTAAGCTTAATCTTTTCAGCTTTCAATTTATCAAATCGAACTAGTTTGATATCAGAATAATAATTCATAATAAATTTGAGAGCTTTCTTATTATAACTGTTATGGGAAACATTAAATAAACAAGTAGAAACAAACAAAAAAAGTTGATTTAAAATATTATCTTCAGAAAACTCATCAAATTCACAATAAAACTTTGCTTGATTTACACAATTATAACGAATATTCTCACTAAATTTGATTTTTCCTCGCAGAAAATTCAAATTATCTTCTTGTGGAATATAATTTTTAGGAGTAAATCTTTTTAATGCTTCACATAACGAATTCGCAAATTCCCTTATAAGAATTTCTAAAAATGGATTTTTTTCCTTTGAAAGTTTGGCATTATCACTTGTTTTAATTTGCAGATTTTTTGTATAAGAAAGCATATAAATTAAATTTTTTAATATTACACTTCTTTTATCAAATGTAAATTCATCATCATTATTTACATTGTCAGAGATGAGTTTTGGCAAAATTTCTAAGTGTAAATTCTTATATTTTATTATCCCAACCCAAGATTTTGTTTCGACTCCTGATGGTGTAACCTTCAATGCTGAAGTTAATTCTTGGCATTTTAAATGGTTATGTAATTTAGTTAAATCACAATCATTTAAAGTTTTTTTAGAATATTCTTTTATTACAATGGGCTCTGCCACTATTAACCTTCTTGTTCTTTTTTTGTTTTATCAATGAATGCATTTTCTAAAGCAAATTTGAAGTTTAAAACTTTGTCATTTTTAGATATAAAATCATAATTTTCCGTATCATCACACGAATATTCATCTGCAAATGAAACATTATTAATTTTCTTGATAAAAGAATTTCCGTTATTTTGAGGTTTACCTAATATAGCGCAGAGCTTTTCCCAATCATTATAAAAATACTCATTTAATAAAGGTAATATGCTATCGAACCAAATATCTTTGAAATCCTCATCAATAGTAGTACTATTTTCTAATGGCATAAAATAACTATGACCTATTTGGTGATCTCTATCAAGAAGAACAGAAATTCTGTTATTCAATTTTTCAAATATATCACGCAAATTAAAATTAAAAACTTTTATATCAGGAACTAAATTCACATTTGGCATCATTTCAACAAATTTAAAACGACGTCGTAAAGCAATATCAATTGAGGCAATTGAACGGTCTGAGGTGTTCATTGTGCCTACAATATATAAATTTTTAGGTAAAGTGAA
>CAZTXU010000038.1:0-8491 GCA_964617705.1 uncultured Muribaculaceae bacterium | reverse complement strand
CAATACTTGATGTTAGCATTATTCTTATACTTCCATCTTCATTAACTCTTATTATCCTAAAGTCTAATCCAGCAAATTTTAAATAATTATTTGTTGGATTTCCTCGAAAATAATATGTTTTATTATTTCCAACTGTTTGAGCATATAATCCACTTGAATCACTTGTTTGCCATGATGTTGTCCATGTTTGATTTGCTCCATTTGCTAATACATTTGAATTATTTGTTCCTAGTATTGCATCTTTCAATAAAAGTGGTTTTTCTACAACTTTTATTGTTACTTGTTTTTCATCTGATGTTTTACCATTTGATGTTTTTGTTGCTATACACTTAATTACATGATTACCTAATTCTAATGTACTTACATTAGTTATTTGAGTATTTTCTTCTTTACAACTTAAGGTTGATGCTCCTATTCCTGTTTTTGTAAATGAAAAATATTCTTCTATTTTTTTATCTGTTCCTTTTCCTACTTCTACTGTTGCTTGAATTACATTTAATGTTGGATTAGCATCTTCATTTTCACATTTTACTTTTCCAGTAGTTAAATCATTTGAACAAAAATATCCTTTCATTGAATCAAATGTTACATCAGTTACTTTGATTCCTCTACCACCATCAGCAATATCTTTAGCGTTAGAAATTGTCCAAGTTCCTCCTGTTGGTTGTTCTCCTGCTACAGTTAAATCTTTAACTTCTCCAGTTGTTTCAACTTTTCCGCCACAATTTTTATCATTTTCATCTTCACATTCTCTAGTACTATTTAGTAAGTTTTCTGAATAACTTGTTCTTACTGCGTCCATTACTCCATATGTACTATTTTCTAATGATTTCAATTTAGCGTTTTCAATTACATTAAATATTATTGGTGTGGCTATTAAAGCTATTATGGCTAGTACTATAATAACTGCTAATAATTCTATTAATGTAAATGCTAATTTTTTGTTTTTCATATTTTTAATTCCTTTCTAAGTTTGTTATTTATTTTTAAACTAACTTCTTAAAAGTAGAATACAACAAAAAAAGACACAAAGAAACACTAGAATTTATCTAGTATTTTTTTGTGTTTTAATATATGGTCATCTAAATAACTCTTCCAAATTATCAACAAAATGTAAATATTATTTAGTCTAACCATATTGTCCATCTCCTACAAATTTTTTTTGACAAAAATTTTGATTTTCGATTCACTATTTTTATCTATCACTAATTTATCATAATTTTATGTATTAGTCAATCACTATTTTTTTAACAATTTCCTTTTTTTAAAGCTCCTAAGCACTTTCACATTTAAAGCCTAATTCTTCTAATTTTTTTACTTGTTTACTTCGTTCTTCTAATAAATTAAATTGTTCTTTTAATTTATCATCACTATTATTATCTAAATAATAAATTATTTTATAAGTTTCTTCACTTTTTTCACTTTCTATTTTTACATTATATAGTTTATTTTGATATTCAGTTGAACTGATAATTGATTCGATTATTTTAGAATCTCCTTCATATAGTTTTGTTAATTTAATATTACTAATAATATCTTGTTTAAATTTTATTTCATAAATTGTTGTATCTGATAAGTTTTCTGTTTTTAATGTTTTAGTACATATATTAGTAAGATTACCTTTAGCAACATCTTTAAAACAACCTGTTAATAAAAATATTAATAAAATTAAATATTTTTTCATTTTTCACCTAAATTTCTAATAATGAAAGTGAAACTTTGTTTTTTTCTAAGTTAATATCGCTAACGTAACAATCAACTATATCGCCGACATTTACGACTTCCATTGGGTGTTTTATGTATTTATTTGTTAATTTAGATATATGAGCTAATCCATCATTTTTAAGTCCAATATCAATAAAAACTCCAAAATCTACAACGTTTCTAACTGTTCCTTGTAATTTCATTCCTATTTTTAAATCTTCAATGTGTAGTATATCACTTTTTAATAATGGTTTTGGCATAGAATCTCTAGGGTCTCTATTTGGTTTTTTTAAGCTTTCTACTATATCTTCTAATGTGTAAATATCGGTATTTAACATTTTTGAATATGTATTTATATCAATATTTAATTTATCATTAAATTCTTCTTTTCCCATATCATTTAAAGATAAATTAAGCATATTCAATAGTTTTAAAGTAGTGTTGTAGCTTTCTGGGTGAATAGAAGTTACATCTAATGGATTATCTCCTTCGGTAATTCTTAAAAAACCAATTGATTGTTCATAAGTTTTACTAGATAAAATATCTTTTAATTCTAAACGATTATTAAATCTTTTTTTGTTTCGATATTCGATTATTTTATCGATATTTTTTTTAGTTATTCCTGAAACATATTTGAAAAGTGAAGGACTTGCAGTATTTATATCAACTCCAACTTTATTAACCGCACTACTTACTACAAAATCTAATGATTCGGTTAATTTTTTTCCATTAACGTCGTGTTGGTATAAACCAACGCCAATACTTTCTGGTTCTATTTTTACTAATTCTGATAATGGATCTTGTAATCTTCTTCCAATACTTATCGCACTTCTTTTTTCAACTGTTAAATCTGGAAATTCTTGAATAGCTATTTTGCTTGCTGAATAAACACTTGCTCCTGCTTCGCTAACGATTATGTATTCAACTTTTCTTTTACAATCTTTTATAACATCTGCAATAAATGCTTCACTTTCTCTTGAAGCAGTTCCATTTCCGATTGCAATTATATCGATATTATATTTATTGATTAAATCTAAAACTATTTTTTTAGATTCTTCATATTTTTTTACTGGTTCATGGGGATATATTACTTCTATTTTTAGGTTTTGTCCAGTACTATCTAAAACGGCTAGTTTACAACCTGTTCGATAAGCTGGATCAAGAGCTAAAACGTTTTTTTGTTTCATTGGTGGTTGAAGAAGTAATTTTTCTAAATTTTTTCCAAAATTATCAATAGCAACTACTTCTGCTTTTTCTGTTAAGTCGCTTCTTATTTCTCTTTCTATACTTGGAAATATTAATCTTTTATATGAATCTTTGATTGCTTCTTTTACTATTTCACATACGTATGATTTATCATTTTTTATTAATTTACTATTTAAATAATTTAATATATCATCATCATTTATATCAATATTAACATTTATTACTTTTTCTTTTTCTGCTCGATTAATTGCAAGTATTCGATGAGGTTTTATTTCTTTTATTTTTTCGTTATATTCGTAATACATTTCATATGTTTTATTATCATCAACTGCATCTTTTTTCTTTTTGGTTGTAATTATACCGTTTTTATAGATATAATTTCTTATCCATTTTCGATAACTTGCATTATCACTTACCCATTCGGCTATAATGTAACTTGATTTTAAAGTTGCTTCAAAGGTATCTTTTACTTTTTCATTTAAATATGGTTTAGATAGTTCTTCAATATTACCTTCCATTGGAAAACTCATTATTTTTTTAGCTAATGGTTCTAATCCATCGTTAATTGCTTCAAGGGCTTTTGTTTTTTTCTTTTCTTTATATGGTCTATATAAATCTTCTACTTCAACTAATTTAGTAGCATTTAGTATTTGATTTTTTATTTCTTCAGTAAGTAGTCCTTTTTCTTCTATTAGTCTTATAACATCTTCTTTTCTTTTTAATAAATTAACTTGATATTCATATTTTTCACTTATTGTTCTTATTTCTTCTTCGTTTAATGCACCGGTTGCTTCTTTTCGATATCTTGCTATAAAGGGAACGGTATTTCCGTCCATTAATAGTTTTAAAACGGCTTCTACTTGGTTTGGTTTTATATTTAATTCATTGCTTGTATTAATTATTATATCTTTATTCATTATTCACTCTCCTAAATAATTTTAACATTTTTGTCGAAATTTATCAATAAATGTATTTACAAAATGTTTTTTTTATGATATCATGTAATTGTTGAACAGGTAACTGTTTAACGTATTGCCGAAAAGTCCGCTTAGTCGGATTTGTCTAACTAGTAATAGTTAGACATTTTTTTTAATTTAAAAAGGAGTAAATACTCCTAATTACAATTTTCATTATAATTTATATTAAAACCGGTTATGGTTTCATCGTAAACAATTGTTATACATCCACTTAATGATTCGCTTGTTTTGGGATTTTTTACATCTGCATCATCAATAAACCCTGCTTCATATAATTCTTGAAATGTTACGTTTCTAGTATATCCTTGAACGAAACTTAATGAGTTAGCGTTTTCTGTTATCCATGATTTTGTGTGTCTTTCTAGTTCACTTATTTGTTTATTATATAATTCTTTCTTACTATTATTAATAGTACTATTAATAACAGGGTAAACTATTAAAGAAAGAACGGACAATAGTATTATAATTCCTAAAATTTCAATTAACGTAAATCCATTTTTCATTTTTTTACATCTCCTTTTTTAACATTTTTGAAGGAGAATCAAATATAAATTCTGCATTATATTCATTTCTTGTTTGTTTTATTTCTTCTTCTTTTTTTCTTCTATTTAATCTATCTTTTTCGATTTCTCGTGCGAGTGTAGTCATTCTTTCTCTTTCTTTTTGGGCATTTTTATATGTTCTTATTGCTTCTACAACTGATGAACAAGCAAAAAATATACCCATTCCCATTGCTGTTGTTGCATCAGTTACCTCAACAATACTATTAGTATTAATTGGCATATTAGCTACAACATAACATAATCCTGTTGCTGTTCCACATCCAAAGAAACCTACACCTGATTTCAATGTTTCTGGAAACAATTTTGCTATTCCGTTAATCATTTTTTTATCTAATTTATACATAAAATACCTCCTAAACTATATTATAACACATTTACTAGAATTTGTTTCACAAACTTCTGCAAAACAATATGGATACGAAATATTATTAATTTTAACTTTAATTATTTCTTTTAATAAATCATTTGTTCCTTTGCATTTAATTGCTAAATAATTACTTGTATGACCATATAAATAACCATCTTTATATGTTTCAAATAAAACTAAAACTTCTTTATTTAAGAATTTATTCATATAATTTATTTCTAATTGTTTTGATAGTTCTAATAATTCATGACTTCTTATTTTTTTTGTGTTTTCGTCGATTTGATTTTCCATTAAACTTGCTTTTGTTCCTTCTCTTAAGGAGTAAGGAAAAACATGTAGTTTTGAAAAGTTAATTTTTTTTATGTTTTCTATCATTTCTTTAAAATCTTCTTCTGTTTCATTTGGAAAACCAACTATTACATCAGTTGTTAATGATATTAAAGGTCTTACTTTTCTTATTTGTTCTACTTTATTAATGAAATAATTTATATCATATTTTCGATTCATGAGTTTTAATATTTTATTACTTCCTGATTGTAAAGGGATGTGTAAGTGGTCAACTAATATATCATTTTCTTTCATTAAATTAATAATATTATCGTTTATTTCAGTTATTTCAATTGAAGATAATCTCAATCTTTTTAATTCTTTTATTTTTAAAATATCAACTAATAAATCATATAATAAATAACCATTATCGTTATAACTTCCTGTATGGATACCAGTTAAAACTATTTCTTTATGTCCTTGGTTAACTAAATCGTTTATTTCTTTTAAAACTAATTTTTTATTTTTACTTCTTAATCCACCTCTTGTAAAAGGTATAATGCAATATGAACAGAAGTTATTACAACCATCTTGAATTTTAACAAATGCTCTGGTGTGTTCGAAATGGGTTAAAGACATGTCTTCAAATTCTATATTAGTTAAATCATATATTTTTGTTATTGGTTTTTTATATTCTTTGATATAATTGGCTATTTTACTTTTATCTTTATTACCAATTATAATATCTATACCAATTTTGTTAACTTCTTCACTTGCCATTTGACTTAAGCAACCACAAACGATAATTAAAGCGTTGGGATTAATTCTTTTGGCTTGTCTTATTATTTTTAATGATTTATTTGAAGCTACATTTGTTACGAAACAAGTATTAATTATAAATATATTAGCGTTTTCTTTATTTGTTTTAGTAAATCCGTTGTTAATTAAGTTATCTTCTATAACACTACTTTCATAGGTATTTACTTTACATCCTAAAGTATAAATATAAAACATTATAAATTACTCCTAAAATTTTTTAATGATTGAAGAAATTCATCGTTGCTTTCTTTGGGTTTATCTTTACCAAAAACTGGTGATATAAACTCACTATTTTTAAATTTTTTTTGGTTTTCTAAATCTTTTGTTGCTTGGGGTAAATTTTCTTTTATTTCTTCATCGTTTTCTGTTTCAATTATCTCATGATTTTCTAGTTGTATTTTGTTTATTAAGTCGGCTAATTCTTGGTCATTGTCTTCAATTTTTTCTTTTTTTTGTCCGTTAGCTGCTGCTAATAATTCTTGATAACTTATTATGGCGTTTTCTTCTTGTTCTTCTTCAAATGACATTTCTTTTCTATTTGTATTTTCTTCTATTGCTTTTAAAACTATATCTAATTCTTTGTTTTTTTCTTCATTTGATATGTTTTTTTTATCATCTTTTTTGGTAATAAATAAAATTGAAAATAAGCCAATAACAAGAACGATTGCTGCTATAACATATCTGTATTCAATTATTAAATCTAACATATAATCACTCCTCTAAAGCATTTCATAGTTTAAAATGCTTAATAAATATAATGGAACTGTTTCAACTCTCATAATTAGTTTACCCAAACTGGTTTTAATAAAACCTAAACTAACTAAAATATCTTCTTCTTGATCGGTAAAACCGCCTTCTGGTCCAATTGCTATATTTATTTTATCATATTTATTCATATTTTTCAAAGTATTCTTTAATGTATTACTATTTTCTTTTGTACTGCAAATGATATTTAGTCCTTCTAAATTTAAATCTTTTAAATTATATAGTTTATCTACTAATGGGATACTAGTTCTTTTTGATTGTTCACTTGCTTCTTTGCATATTTTTTGCCAACGAATTTGTTTTTTTAAATAATCTTCTTTAGTTATTTTAATAATGCTTCTTTCGGTTTTAACAGGAATTATTTTACTAACTCCTAATTCAGTTGCTTTTTGTAAAATTAAATCCATTTTAGTTTCTTTTAATAAAGGTATGATTAAAGTTACATCTTTTAAAATTATTTCTTCACTTAATAATTGTTCTTTAATTATTCCTTTTTTAGTTATAGTTCCTAGATAAACTTTATTTTCGAAAACTATTTCAATTTTATCGTTTTCTTTCATTCTCATTACTTTATTGATGTGATATAGGTCATCTTCATTTAATATAAAATAATTATCGATTAATTTATTTGTAAAATATCTTTGCATAAAACCACCTCAAAAAAAGAGAATTTATCTCTTTTCATTAATCCATTCGTTTACTATTTCTAAGGGCATATATCCTAATTTTTTATCAATTAATTCTCCGTTTTTAAAAATCATTAATGTTGGTATAGACATAACTTTATAATATTTTGCTATATCTTCATTTTTGTCTACATCGATTTTTACTACTTTTGTTCCTCTTGTATTTTCAATTTCATCTAAAACTGGACTCATCATTTTACAAGGACCACACCAAGTAGCGTAAAAGTCAACTAAAACAAAATCGTCATTAATTAAATTATTAAATTCTTGTAAATTCATAATCATTCTCCTTTATATTTATCAATAACATTTTTTATTTCTAATGTATTAGTGATTTTGTCTTTCTCAACTAAATTTTCAACTGATGATACGGTAACAACTTTATTCTTTAGCATCACATCTAGTGCTTGGGTATTAAAATCTTGAGAACTTATTGTATTATCTTTTAGTTTATCTTTTAAATCAACAAATTCGTTTATTACTTTTACTCCATCTTCAACTATAGTTGATAGTAATGGTGTTTTGGAAAGAATAATTGGTCTTAATTTTGAATCTTCTAATAAATTATTATTAAAAATTGGCATTGATAATATATATATAATAATAAATATAAAAACAAAATATTCTAAAACTCCTAAAACTCCGCCTATAATTTTAGATGGTATGCTTAAAATAATTGTTGCTGATAATAATTTTTCAAACATGCTTGAAGCTAATACTACTACTTTTAAAATAATTCCTAATATTACTAAAACGATTAAAAAAGCAATTGCTTCGTACAAGAAAATATTTATTACTTCAATTCCTTTAAAAATCCCACCAAATTTAAAGAATGGTAAATTTTCATATAAAATAACTGATAATGGATTTTTTAGGAAGAATGCTAAAACAACGATAACTACAAATCCAATTCCTTTAACTAATTGTTCGGTAGCGCCTCGTTTAAATCCTAGTAAAAAGCCAAATAATAAAATAAAAATAATTCCTATATCTACAATAGTCACATTAATCACCTATTAATAGTATATAACATTTTTTTATAAAAATAAAGAAAAAGTGTGATTTTATAATTAATTTAAAAGAATGAGTTTTGTTTACTCATTCTTTATAATATTTTTTCTCCGTTTAAGGTAATTG
>CAZTXU010000037.1:0-8599 GCA_964617705.1 uncultured Muribaculaceae bacterium | reverse complement strand
ATTGAGCTATTGATATTTGTTATTTTATATAGAGAAACAGAATTTAACCTTGGTAATATACCTAAATAATATATATAAATTATATTAGGACTTAATTCATAAAATTAATTTCTAATTGCCGAATTTATATTTCAATTTAAATATAGTATCTGTAAGGTACTATATTTTTTTATGGAAAAAACAAATGAAAATATAAAAACAAATGAAAATTTTAAACTATTAAGTAAATTAGAAATACTAGTAAGTTATATAGGAAAAGAATTAGTAAATTATCCTAAATATAATGTAGTATTAAGAAATCAAATTGAACTTACTATGTATAATTTAGTTGAATGTGTTCATAGTTATAGAATAAGTAATATATCAAGAGTTAGAAGTAAAAACATGAATGATTTTATAATAAAATTGTCAATGTTAGATTATTATATTAGAATAAGTTATGAAAAGAAAATTATAAATAATCATAAATTAAAAGTAATAGGTAATTACTTATTAGAAATAAGAATGATAGCATTTGGAGTAATTAGAAGTGAAAAAAGTAAAATATGATGATTTATTATCAATAGATAAAATAATTAATGCATACAAAAGAATTATTAAAAATACTAAACATAAAGAAAAAATATTTACTTATAACATGTTTTATACAACTAATATAATAAATATTTATAATATTTTAAAAAACAAAAACTATGTTCACAGTAAATACAACATATTTATTATAAAAAAACCAAAATTAAGATTAATAATGAGCGAAAATTTAAGTGATAAAATAGTAAATCATTTAGTAAGTTATTTAATATTACCTATTATAGAACCAAAATTAATAGATACTAATGTTGCAACAAGAATCAATAAAGGTACAAAAGAAGCAATATATTATATGAAAAAATACTTAATTAAAATGAAAAGAAAATACAATGATTTTTATATATTAAAATGTGATATAAGTAAATATTTTTATAATATTGACCATGAAATATTATATGATAAATTAAAAAAAGTTATATATGATAAAGATATACTAAATATATTAAAATCAATAATTGATTCAACTAATTGTGAATATGTAAATGAAACAATAAGAAAATTAAGTAAAGATGTACCAATTTATAATAAAGGTAAAGGATTATCAATCGGTAATATGACCAGTCAATTATTAGCTATATTTTATTTAAATGATTTAGATCATTTTATAAAAGAAAAATTAAAAATAAAATATTATATTAGGTATATGGATGATTTTATTTTAATTCATTATAATAAAAAATATTTAAAATATTGTAAATTAGAAATAGAAAAATATTTAAAACAAGAAAAGTTAGAATTAAATAAAAAAAATATCCATAAAATAAATAGTGGTTTTGTTTTTTTAGGTTATAAATATAAATTTAAAAATAACAAATTATTAATATTAATGAATTCCAATAATAAAATTAAAGCAAGAAAAAATGTAAAAAATTATAACGGATATTTAAAATATATAAATTGTAATAAATTTAAAATAATTTATAAATAAAAAGTATATTGTCTAATATAAACATATATACTTTTTTTTACTCTTCCTTATTTTGTCGAAATATAGTATAATTATATTGGAGGGATGAATGTGGAACAATTTTTTAAAACATTAACAGAATTAATAAAAAAAAGCAATTATATATTAATTGAAACACATGCTAATCCTGATTTTGATGGAATGGGAAGTGCTATTGCATTACAACAATTTATAAATCGAATAGGAATAGAAAATTATATAATAGTAAACAAAAGAGATTTAAATGAATCATTAAAAAAAGCTTTTACTTTATTAGATAAAAAAAATATAAAATATCAAACAATAAGTAAAACAGAATCATTAAAAAATATTGATAAAGCTTTATTAATTATATTAGATACTCATAAAAAACAAATGTTAGAATGTCCAAAATTAGTAGATATGACCAACAACATAATTATTTGCGACCACCATATTAAAAGTAAGGATAATATTAAAAATACAATTGTCAGTTATATTAATTCTAATATGTCTAGTACAGTTGAAATAATTACTAATTATTTAAGATATACTAACTTTAAAGTAAACGAAATAATCGCAACTTTTTTACTAGTAGGATTAGAAATAGATACAAACACATTTAAACTAAAAACAACCGATAAAACTTATGAAACTGCTGCATATTTAACTAAATTAGGAGCAGATAGCATTTTAAAACAAGAATTATCAAAACAATCAAAAGAATATTATTTAAAAAAACAAAAATTAATTGAAAAAAGTTTTATGTTAAATAAAACAACCGCTGTTTGTTTATTTGATGAAAACATATACGAAAAAAAAGATTTAGCTATTATAGCTGATGAATTACTACAATTTGAAGATGTTTCATCATCTTATGCTATAGGATATATTAAAGAAAATGTAATTGGAATAAGTGCTAGGTCAATTGGAAACGTTAATGTATTAGAAATAATGAACAAATTAGGTGGTGGGGGACATATAAACGAATCAGCTACCGTATTAGAAAATACAAACTTAAACGAAGCATTAGAAAAACTAAAAGGAGTGATAGAATGAAAGTTATTTTTATCGAAAATTTAAAAGGAAAAGGAAAAATAGGAGAAATAAAAGAAGTAAAAGATGGATTTGCTGAATTCTTAATCAAAGAAAAAAAAGCAATTATGGCAACCGAAAGCAATATAAAACAATATAACAACAAAAAATTAAAAGAACAACAAGCCGAAGATGAATTAGTAAAAGAATTAGAAAAAGTAAAAGAAAAACTAGAAAAAGAAAAAATTCAAATTAAAGTCAAAGTTGGAACTCAAGATAAAGTATTTGGAAGTGTTAGTAGTAAACAAATAATAACTTCTTTAAAAGAAAAAGGATATAATATAAATAAAAACCAAGTAATTATTGATGGAACAATATCTAGTTTAGGATATCATAAAGTTTTAATAGAATTACATAAAAAAGTAAAAGCAACAATCAATATTGAATTAGTGAGGTGATTATATGAAAAACAATATACCACAAAATATTGAAGCCGAACAAGCAGTTCTAGGCTCAATGTTTTTATCTAAATACGCATTAGAAAAATGTTTAGAATCATTATCTAGTGATTTATTTTATTTAGATAGTCATAGTAAAATATTTACAGTTATCAAAGAATTAGGAGAAAACAATCAAGCAGTAGACATGATGACTGTAACTGAAAACTTAAAAAAAAGAAAATGGTTAGACCAAATAGGTGGAATAGAATATTTAACAACAATCGCTAAAAGTGTTCCAACAGCAGTTAACGTTGGAGAATATATTAAAATAGTTGAAGAAAAAGCAATATTAAGAAGATTAATAGAAGAAGGAACACAAGTAATTACCGATGCTTATAATTCAACTGATAATATTAATGATATATTAGATAATGCTGAAAGAAAAATATTAAATGTTGTAAAAACAAGACAAGGTACAGAATTTAGATCAATTCAAGATGTATTATTTAAAACTCAAAATGATTTAGAAAAATTATCTAAAAATAAAGGTGAATTAACAGGAATAACTACAGGATATAATCATTTAGACAAAATCACATCAGGATTACATCCAAATGAATTAATTATTTTAGCTGCTCGTCCTGGTATGGGAAAAACTGCTTTTGCTTTAAATTTAGCTACCAATATGGCAATGTTAGGAAAAAAATCAGTAGCTATCTTTAATATGGAAATGAGTGCTGAACAACTTGCCATGCGTATGCTTTCATCAGTCGGACAAATAGATAATAACAAATTAAAAACTGGTAACCTCCAACACAATGATTGGAAAAAAGTTAACGAAGCAATAAGTAAATTAGCTGATACAAAAATATATATCGATGATACAGCAGGTATGAAAATAAGTGAAATGCGAGCAAAATGTCGTCGATTAGCTTCTATGAAAGATGGATTAGATGTAATTATTATCGATTATTTACAATTAATTGAAGGTAGCGATAGATATAAAGGAAATAGAGTTCAAGAAGTAACAGAAATATCAAGAGCTTTAAAAACATTAGCTATGGAATTACATGTTCCAATAATTGCTTTATCCCAATTATCAAGAAATGTTGAAGGAAAAGGAAGAGCCGATAAAAGACCAATATTAAGTGATTTAAGAGATTCTGGTTCAATTGAACAAGATGCTGATATAGTAGCTATGCTTCATAGAGAAGATTACTACAACCGAGAATTAATTGAAAATGAAAATGTTAGTCGAGCAACATTAATTATCGCTAAACACCGTAATGGTCCAACAACCGATTTAGATTTCATATTTAAAACTAATACCAGTACTTTTAATGCTACAGAAATAGAAGGTGAATAATGAAAAAATATATACCTTACATTATAATATTATTAATTACTATAATATCATTTTTTCTTGTTAAAAATTATGGAGAAAGAAGATATCCCAACGAATATTATAATGTTTATATTGATGATGAATTACTAGGAATAATAGAAAAAGAAGAAGAATTAAATAATTATATTGATGAAGTAACAAGTCATTATATTAATGTTGAAAAGAAAACAGACAGATATTATATATATGAAAATGGAAAAATAAAAGAAGAAACTGCTAACGTAATAGCAACTAACGATAAAAAAAATTTAACCTATGGCGAAGATGAAAAAGGCAAGTATGTTGATTTAACACTTGAAAAAGGAGAATATATAAATACAGTTTATACTCCAAGTGGACTTAGAACAGAAAAAGTATTAACATACAAAAATAAATTAGATAGTGTAGAAGATATTTATAAAAAAATTCAAAATACCAAACCTTTTACAATTAAAGGATATCAATTTACAATAAAAAAAGGTGATAAAACAAATTACATTTATGTTACTAACCAAGAAATATTTAAAAAAGCTGTTAATTTATTAATTGAAACATATGTTGGAGAAGATATATATAATAAATATTTAAATAATACCCAAGAAGAAATAAAAACAACTGGTTCAATTGTTGAAAATGTTTATATAGAAGAAGAAATAACCGTTAAAGAAAAACAAATTCCTATTGATGAAATAATATATAGTGATGAAAGAACTTTAGCTCAATATTTATTATTTGGAAAAAATCCTAAAACAACTGAATACAAAGTTGGTAATAATGAAATGATTGAAGATATAGCTTTAAATAATAAAATTAGTACAAAAGAATTTTTAATTTCTAATCCTGAATATAAATCAGTTAATAGTTTAATTAAAGAAAATACATTAGTTAATATTAAAGAAACAAATCCACAATTAAGTGTTGTAAGTGAACAATATGTTGTAGAAGACAAAATAAATGAATATAAAACAACATATAAATATGATAATACTAAATACGTAGGATACACAGAAGTTGTAAGAAAAGGTGAAAATGGACTAGAAAGAGTTAGTCAAAGAGTTAAAATTATAAATGGTAGTACAGTATATGTTGAACCTAAAGGAAAAGAAATTTTAAAAGCAAGTGTTGATAAGATAATATTAAAAGGCGATAAATTTATTCCAAATGTTGGAGATTTATCAAATTGGGCTTGGCCTAGTGAAAGTGGATATACTAATACTGATGGTTGGGGTTGGAGAATCCATCCAATTACAGGTGAAAGAGCATTCCACTATGGTATTGATATAGCAGGAACAGGTTATAATTCAGATGTTTATTCAGCAAATAATGGAACAATTATTATAGCTACTAAAAGATATGATTTTGGTAATTATATAGTAATTGATCATAACAATGGTTATTATACATTATATGGTCATATGAATAGTTTTGCAAAAGGAATTAAAGTTGGTTCAACAGTAGCAAAAGGTCAATTAATCGGTTATGTTGGTTCAACAGGATATTCAACTGGACCTCATATTCATTTTGAAGTATGGAAAGGTTGTCATTATTGTCGAATTAGTCCATGGAGTATATATCGATGAAATTTAGTGTTTTAGCAAGTGGTTCTAAAGGTAATTGTACTTTTATAGAAACAGAAAAAACAAAAATATTAATTGATTTAGGTATGAGTTCATTATATATTGAAAAAAAATTATGGACTTTAGGTATTAATCCAAATGAAATAGATGGTATTTTAATAACTCATACCCATGTTGATCATGTAGCTGGATTAAAAGTATTTTTAAAAAAATATAATTCAAAAGTTTATTTAACTAATAAAATGTATAATGAATTAAAAGATATAATTAATAATTATTGTATAATTGAAAGTGATATTTTAATAAAAGATTTAAATGTTAAAGTATTTAAAACTTCACATGATTCATCAGATTCAGTAGGATTTATTTTAGAATGTAATTCACATGAATTAGTTTATATAACAGATACTGGTTATATAAATTCTAAAAATCATAAATTATTAAAAAATAAGAATGGTTATATAATTGAAAGTAATCATGATGTTGAGATGCTTATGAATAATAAAAGTTATCCTCATCATATTAAAATTCGTATTTTAGGAGATAAAGGTCATTTATCTAATATTGATTCTGCTAATTATATGAATCAATTTGTTGGAAATAATACTAAGCAAGTTGTTTTGATTCACTTAAGTGAAAATAATAATACTAAAGACCTTGCTTATCAAACTATGCGAAATATTTTAGATAGTAATATAAATATTACAATAAGTTCACAAAATGAAGAAACAGAGTTGTTAGAAGTATGAAGTTAATATGTGTAGGTAAAATTAAAGAAAATTATTTAAAAGAAGCAATTAATGAATATTTAAAAAGGTTAAGTAAATATACTAAATTAGAAATAATTGAATTAAAGGATAGCAATATTTTATCTGAAGAAGAATTGATATTAAAAAATATTAATGAAAAAGATTATGTTGTTACATTAGATATATTTGGTAATATGTTAGATTCAATTGAATTATCTAAAAAGATAGAAGATTGGTTTATTAATAGTTATAATGTTGTGTTTGTTATTGGTGGTTCTTATGGATTATCTGATAAAGTGAAAAAAAGAAGTAATTATAGTATTTCATTTTCTAAATTTACTTTTCCTCATCAATTGTTTAGAGTGATATTGTTAGAACAAATATATCGAAGTTTTAAAATTATGAATAATGAAACTTATCATAAATAGATTTTTATATCTATTTTTTTTCTACAATAATTTACGTTATTTTAAACATTTGTATTAAAATATAATGAAAAGATGGTATAATACTTATAAGTGGGTGATTTATGAAAAGATATAAATTATTTCTAATTTTATTGTTGCCTATATTTTTTATAGGTAATAGTGTATATGCGGCAGAATGTAAATATAATGAAGGTGGAATAGCTTGCTGTAAGAAATATGGCAAAGTTAAAGTCTCTGCTGGTAAAGAAGTTGAACCAATATGTACTAGTAAGGGACCTGCTAGTTTTGATTGGGATATTTGTTATCAAGATAATGTTAATGTAACTAGTTATATTTTTGATTCTAAAAAAGTAGACCCAAAAACAAAAAAAGGATGTGAAAATATAGGGACTGCATATTTTCATTCTGGTAAAAAAAAAGTTACAGATTGTAAATGGATAAATAATAGTTGTTATTGTAAAGTATATGAAAAGAAAGATTATAAAGAAACTTGTACTAACTATGAGTGTCCTAAGGGTTCAAAATATGCTGGTGGTAGTACTCATAGAGGAGAAAAACCTCTTTGTATAGCAACCGAAACTACAACTGTTAATGGATGTGTTGAATATGAAAAACAAGAGGCTGAAAGAATTTGTCCAGCTTATATTACTTGGGAAGTTAATGTAGAAGGACAATGTTATTCTAAATTAAGTGCATATAGTGATTCATATGATTGGGATTCATGTATTTATACGGATGAAACAATGAAAGAAGAATTGTATGGTGATAGTGAATATTGCCCAGTATATTGTCTTGAAACTTTTTCGACAGATGTTTCTAATTATACGCAATCTATTAAAGCAGGGACTAATTTTGTTTTTCCGGAAAAAGGTAATTATTTAGAAGGTTCAAGATGGTGTACAACAAAATATATTAACTATGATAAATTTTTAAGTGATTTAAACTATGCTAATCAACGTATAAGATATTATTATATTCAATGGAAATATGAAGAATTAAAAGAAAAAATTATTAGTGAATTTGAGCCAAGTTCAGAAAAAAATTGTGATTCATATTGTGATTATAATGTCCATAACCATAATTGTTGCAAAAGCTGTGGAACTGTTAGTTATAGTTGTTCAATAACTGATAGTAAAGGTAATGTAATTCCCAAAACTTGTACTAGACATGAATGTACTTCTCCTGATTTTGCATATGACCACGGATATTATTGGAGTTGGAAAAATCAAGGTAGTTCTCATAGCGAAGAATTATATGTAGATGGTCTACTTAGTGGAAAACCATTAGTTAATATATGGTGTGGTTCAAATCACGGGGTGCCTGTGTCTCCACCAACAGCAAACCCTGAAACATATAAAAAACAATATGAACAATGGTTAGCTAGAGCAAAAGCAATATATAACAGAATGAAAAACTGTTATAATTGGGGAGATTTTAGTCAAGAAGAAGTTAAAAAAGAATTTTATAATG
>CAZTXU010000036.1:0-9000 GCA_964617705.1 uncultured Muribaculaceae bacterium | reverse complement strand
AATTAAATGGAAAAAGAATTAATAAATATGAAACAGAAATTAAAGAATTAGAACCAGAATTGAAAAAACATATTATAGAAATTGCTGAAAAAACTTTATTAAAAAATATTGAAAAAACTTTGACAAACTAAAAAAAATATGTTATAATAAAAAAAAGTGTAAAAGGAGTGTCAACAAATGGCAAAACCAACATTCGCAAAATTTGGTCTTAAAATAGACCAAAGCGTAAAAAAAGTAGTATTTAACGAACAAGAGTTTGAAGTAAAACAATATCTTCCAGTAGAAGATAAATTAGTATTAATTTCAGATATTGTAAATCAATCTATTGATGATAATAATTTTGCTAATCCAGCAAGAATTGAAATTTTTACAGTTATTGAAATTGTAAAAGGTTATACTAATATTTCATTCACAGAAAAACAATTAGAAGACCCATTAAAATTATATGATTTAATAGTATCTTCTGGATTGGGTAAAGTGATTAGAGAAAATATGTGCAATGATGAATTTGATTTTATTACAACAACTACGGATGCTACTATTGAAGAATTCTATAAATATCATAATTCAGTATTAGGTATTTTAGATAATATTCAGGCTGATTATAGTAATTTAAATCTTGAAGCTACTGAAATTCATAACAAACTTGCCGAACCAGATAATATGGCGTTTTTAAAAGACGTACTTACTAAATTGGGCTAATTAAATACATTTATTCATTTATTTTTTTAGAAGTAAATGAGAGTAATTTGGGATAAGAGTTTTATTACTCTTATCCCATTTTTTTATTTTGCAAAATAAAAAATGAAGAGAGAAAGGAGCTAAAAAATGGCTAAACAATTAAATGTTAATCTTGCGTTTACTGCGGATACCGGGAGAGCAAAAGCGCAATTAAAAGATTTACAAAATTAGCTTACTTAGGTAATTAACTTATCTACCAGAGATATTGGCGGAGAAGTTATGGCTCAAGATATAGAAAAAGCTTCGTTAGCGGCAGCGCAATTAAAAGCACATTTAGAAGATGCTACTAATGTAAAAACTGGTAAATTAGATTTGGGTAAATTATCAG
This sequence comes from uncultured Muribaculaceae bacterium, assembly GCA_964617705.1. Taxonomy (GTDB): domain Bacteria; phylum Bacillota_I; class Bacilli_A; order RF39; family UBA660; genus Faecisoma. The sequence goes on along the minus strand of CAZTXU010000036.1, from coordinate 7,931 downwards.
AAGCTTTAGATACAAAAAAATTAAAGTCATATAGAAACTCATTATAGGCTATTGGTGTTGAAGGGCAAAAAGCTTTTATGATGCTTGCACAGTCAATTACTGATGCTGAAGTGCCTTTAAGACGTACTAGTAATTTAATGACCGAATTATGGGCTACTATGAAAAATACTATGCGTTGGCAATTTACTTCAAGTGCTATGCATGGATTTATGAGTGCGGTTTCTAGTGCTTATGGATATGCTCAGGATTTGAATGAATCATTAAATAATATTAGAATAGTTAGTGGATAGAATACAGAGTAGATGGCTAAGTTTGCCGAATAGGCTAATAAAGCAGCAAAGGCTTTAAATACTACTACTACTAGTTATACTAATGCCGCTTTGATTTACTATCAACAGGGTTTATCTGATAGTGAAATTAAAGAAAGAACAGATATTACTATTAAAATGGCAAATGTAGCGAGAGAATCTGCTGAAGTAGTATCAGACCAATTAACTGCCGTATGGAATAACTTCTATAAAGAAGGAGAAAAGGGATTATAGCATTATGCTGATGTAATGACAGCATTGGGTGCTGAGACTGCGTCTAGTACAGATGAAATCGCGGGTGGTCTTGAAAAATTCTCATCCATTGCGGATATGATTGGCTTAAGTTTTGAATATGCTGCGAGCGCTTTAGCTACTATTACAGCAACTACTCGTTAGAGTGAAGAGGTAGTAGGTACCGCGTTAAAAACTATTTTTGCTCGTATTCAAGGTTTAAAATTAGGAGAAACCTTAGAAGATGGTACTGATTTAAATAAATATTCAGACTCTTTAAAACGTGTAGGTATTGAAATTTTTGATACTACAGGTTAGCTTAAAAATATGGATGATATTTTAAATGAAATTGGTGCTAGATGGGATTAGTTAGCAAAAAATGAACAGGTAGCATTAGCACAAGCTGTAGCTGGTATTCGTTAGTATAACCAACTTGTTTCTCTTATGGATAATTGGGATTATTTCCAATAGAACTTGTAGATTGCTAATACCTCTGAAGGCGCCCTTGACGAATAGGCTAAGATTTATGAAGAATCTTGGGAAGCGGCGAGCAATCATGTTCGTGCTGCTATGGAATCTATTTATAGTGATATTATTAAGGATGAAGCTTTTATTAATATGCTTGATAATATTGAAGGTATTATAAGAGGCATTGATAAATTAATTGATAGTGTTGGTGGTTTGGGCGGCGTTTTATCAGCACTTGGAGCAATTGGAACAAAAGTATTTCATGAGCAGTTAACGGCTTCGCTGAAAAATATGGCCTACTCTATAGATATGACTTTTGGCTTAGGTAAAGAAAGAGCTTAGAATTTATAGAAAGCTGCCTGGGAAGAAACAGAAAAATTTGAAGTTAATTCAGGAACCTTTGAAGGCACTTTAAAAGGAGATTTAATTAGAGAACAATCAAAATTATAGTAGAGCTTTATTGAAAATAGTTCAAAAATGTCTCAAGAGGAAATTAAAGTTAATTAGGTGCTTTTAGATAGAAATAAAATTTTAACGGATATTGTAGGACAAAGAGCCAATGAAATAACTAAATTAGAAGATGTTGAAAAGCGTGAAAGAGCTAATTTAGAGTTAGAAATAAGAAGAAAGAAAAAAGATTATTCTGCTGATTATATTAAATCTATTACTTCTGATTTTAAAAATGTTTCTCGATGGAGTGGCCGAATGCTAACTGGTTTATCTTTTGAAGAAACAGAAAATCCAGAAAAACAGAATTTTAATCGTGATGAATTATATAAATTTTTTGAAAAAAATTCTTAGGGTGGAGTACTTAATAACCTTTCTAAAGAAGTTATAGAAGATTTATTTAAAGATTAGGCAGAAGATTATATTGTTTCTATTAGTGAAGTTAGTGATGCTATTTTTTTTAAATAGCTTGCCAAAGAAGAGGAATTTGGTTATTTATCAGGATTAGATGATAAACAAATACAAGAAATGGTAAAAAGAAATCATACAATCGCTGAAGGATATATTGAAATTTCTAGAGATGGTGAAAAAGTTAAAGAATCTATGGAAGGACTTTTAGCCTCTTTTATTAAAGCCAAAGGGGCTTAGAAATAGTTTAGCGATGTAATTGTTTCTAGCGCTAATGCTATTAGTAATTTATAGTTCTCAATTATAACTTTAAAAACTGCTTTTGATACTTTAGACGATCCTAATATGAGTTCTTTAGATAAATTCTTATCTATTTCTACAAGCTTATTAACAGCTATTCCTATGTTATCAATGGGAATTAAAGGTTTATTAGGACTTTTGAACAAGGAAACTTTAACTATTGTAAAAAATACTGCGGCTTAGTTGATTAATACTTTAGCTATTAAAGCTAATATAGTTGCGGTACAAGAATAGGGAGAAGAAATTGCCAAAAATACTAAAATTTGGACTAATGAAACTAAAAAATTAATTCCAAAATTGTTAAAGGTTGCGGGTCCATATGCAATTGCTTTAAGCGCAATAGCTTTAGGTATTTTGGGAATTATTAAAGCTTAGGAAGAATGGTATGCTACTACTCCAGAAGGAAAATTAGAGGCAGCGAAAGAAGCGGCTGCTGAAGCTGAAACGGCGTTTAACGATGTGGCTACTGCGATTAATGAAGTAAGAAATAGTATTGATGGTTTAGAGTCTTCTTATGATAAAATAGCAAATCTTACTAAAGGAACTTTAGAATGGCATTAGGCTGTTTCTGATGTAAATGCTGAAATTCTTAATTTAATTGACAAGTATCCTGAATTATCAAATTCATTACAAATAGATGAAAATGGTATTTTATCCATTCCTGAAAATAAATTAGAAGAATTAGAAAAACAATTAATTAGAGATTTAACTTCAGCAAGAAATATTTCCTTAGTGGCATAGCAAGAAGTAAATAGGGCTCAATAGGTTGTTGATAGACAGGGTTATAAAACATTTGGCGCAATTTATACTTCTAAAACAGAAGAATCATATGCTAAACAAGAAATATTAGATTAGAATGGTAATGTTTTAACTGAAGTTGATAATAATTTAACTGACGAAATTTTATAGTTAGCCGAATAGATTTATGCTAAACCCGGCATAGGAGCACAATTATTTACAGATGAATACTTAGAAGCTTGGGCCAAAGAATTAGGAGTTAATTCTGAGGCTTTAAAAGAATTAATTTATGCCAATGAAAAATTAATAATTGAAATGTCTGCTATGACAGATAGTATAGAAGCTCAAGGTGAAGTTTTATTAAGAAATCGACTTAATGATTATGGTTCAAATATGTCTTATGAAGAGGCTCTTGCCCTTACTGGAAAAGAAAGTTATGCTGATTATGTAGATACTTTTAAAGAGCAAGTAAAACTTACTGAAAATGATTATCAAGATTATGTTGAATCTATTGGAGCAGAATTTGAAGAAATTAAAAATGGGCGTCTTTACTATAAAAAGGAAGGTCAAGAAGAGCCTAAATCAATTGATATAAGTGTTTTAGAAGGAATAAAAGCCGAAGGTTTAGCAAATGAAGCACTTTATCAAAAAGTGGTAAAAAAAGCTTATTAGAATGTCTCTACGTTAGGATTAAAAGGCGATGAAAATTTATCCGATGAAAGTTATATTCGTCTTGATAATTTACAAAGAAGTATTGGTAATCTTTTTGAACCATCTATAGGTATAAATGCTAATGCCGAATTTGATAGAATTATGTCAAGATTGGAAGGCGTTAGTGATGCTGAAAAATCTTCTATTTTGGCTGAAGAAAAAGCTAAATTACAAAAACGTTTTGGGACTCAATAGGGTATAGATGATAATGGCGATTATATTCAGGAAGATATAATAAATTTTAGCGGTTTTGAAGGAGCCGGTATAGGCCATTTTGATTATAATTCTATATATAAAAATTTATTAGAGGGATATACCAAAGAAGCCGAACAAAAAGCTGGCGAGTATTAGAAAGCTTTTTAGTCAGCTTTGGAACTTGATAATGAAAATATAGACGAAGAAAAATTAAATGAAAAATTAGGTTCTTGGGAAAATATTGAGCGTTCTGCCGAAAATCTTCGTATTATTAATGCCGCAGTAAAAGAGTTTAATACTGATTTAAAGGCTGGCGTTGATAGTAGTGATGAATTCATTCATACTATGGATAAATTAGCAACTTAGGCTTAGTTAGATGATATGACTACTTCTTTTAAAGAAGCGGGAAAAGCTTTTGGATTAAATGATGAAGAATCTAAAGAAATATAGGATTATGCTAAATATTTATCTGAAATTTCTGAAGAATCTGAAGATTTATCCGATAATTTAGCAACCGATGCTGAAGCTTCTGCGGATGTGGCGATTCAAGTCACACGAATGAATAAAGGTGTAAAAACTTTAGCAGAAGGCTTTTCTGATTGGAATGATGTTCTTCGTAAGAGCTCTAAAGAAAGTTCTAAAGAAAGTAAAGAATATTCTGACGCTTTAAACAAAACCAGAAGCGCATTATCTGATGTCCTTAATGTAGAAGAAGACTTTATTAAAAAAGATTTTGTTGAAGAACATTTAGATGACATTAAGCTTGCGGCTGAAGGTAATGGTGAAGCTATTGACCGATTAAAAATGGCATTAGCTGATGATATTATTCTTAATATTACTGGTAAAGAAAAATTTGAAGAATTAGAAACTGGATTATAGTCTGCTATTACCAATATGAAATCCATATTGGATAATACTGATTTTAAAATAGGTCAAAAATTAGGTTTAGAAGACTAGACTGCTTTATTAGAATCCTGTCAAAAAATAGTTGATACAGCAGAAATGACCGCCGAAGAAGCTCAGGCTTATTTTAATAGTATAGGATATGAGCCTGAATTTGAAATGACTAATGTTACAAAAAAAGTACCTGCTTTTGGAACGGTAACTTATACTGATGAACCAGAGATAGGTTATGTCCCAGATGGTAAAGGCGGAGAATATCCTTATATTAAAAAAATGACCACTCGTCAAGAATAGATTTCTCTTGGCGAATTGGAATAGAATTTTGTTGTTCCTGCTATGTCAGAGGATGGTAAAGGTCCAAAAATTAAAAGTCTTACCAAATTGGCTCCCGGATCTTCTAATGATTATTCTCCAAAAAATAGTGGCGGAGGCAATGCGGGTGGAGGTTCTAAAACCAAAGTTAAACAAACCAAGCGTTCTGATGTAGTTGATCGTTATAAAGAAATAACTGATTAGTTGAATGATGTTCAAGATGCTGCTAGTGATGCTTCTAAATCAATGGATAGACTTTATGGCGCAAATCGTTTAAGCGCAATGTCTAAACAAAATGATTTAATTCAAAAAGAAATTGGATTATTAAAAGCTAAACGTTCTGAAGCTGAAGCCTATTTAGCATTAGATAGACAAAATCTTATGGCTGAAGCTCAAAAGGCAGGAGTATAGTTAGAGATTGGTGCAGATGGAAATATTTCTAATTATACAACTATAATGAATGGTTTATTTGATTAGCTTGCCGCAGCAGAAAAAGCGTCCGGTGAAACCGCAGATGAATATGAACAAGAAAATATTGATAATATAAATACTAAAATTGAAGATTTGAAAAAAGCGATTTCTCAATATGACGATACTAGAGAATTACTTTAGGATTTAGAAAATCAAATTGAAGATAAGTTCCATGAATGGCAAGATAATAATTATGAAAAATTAACATATTCATTAGAATTAAAAGTTGAAATTAATGATATGTAGTTAGAACATTTAGATTATTATCTTAATAAATATGCTGATAATTTTTATCGTATGGCTGAATCAGCAGCATTATTATCAGGAAAAATATATCCAATAGAAAATAAATTAAAAGATTAGGCTTAGATAGATTATAAAGGCGATTTAGTTGGTGGATTTGATAAAGAATTAGCTGACATGTATGAAAAAGGAGAAATATCTCAAGCGAACTATATTGAGGGCCTTAAAAACTCTCGAAAAGCTATTTATGAAAATCTCAATGCTTTAATCGATTTAGATAAATAGATGACGCATTATTATGAGGATACATTGTCTGCCGCTACAGCTGAATTGGCAGATCATACAGACCATATGGAACATCTTACCAGCGTTTTCGATCATTATATTAATTTAATGAATATTCTTGGTAAATCTAAAAATTATGATGCTATTGGTGATTTCTTGGGCGGAAAAGCTGATACCATTAGAGATAGATTAAATGTAGCTAAAGAATATTATGAAATGTTATTGGTTCAAAAAGAAGATGTTGAAGCAAAATTGAATACAGCGCTTGCGCGCGGAGATGATGCTGCGGCAGAACTTTATAAAGAAGAATGGGATGCTATCGTTGATGAAGTGGATGCGGCGCAAGAATAGGTATTAAATCTTACTGAAGAATGGGCAGAATCTATGAAAGCTGTTATAGAAAATAACATGGCATAGATAGCAGAGACATTGGAAAAAACTTTAACCAATGGTATTAGTTTTGATGAACTTATGAATGGTTTTGATAAATTAAATACTCGTCAAGAAGAATATTTAACTAAAACCAATTAGATTTATGAAACTAATAAATTAATGCGAACAGCAAGTCAAGCTCTTGACGAAACTGATAATATAGTAGCTAAATAGAAACTTAAAAACTTTATAGAAGAAACCAAAGGCCTTCAATAGAATACTAGATTGAGTGAATATGAATTAGAAATCCAATAGACTAAATACGATTTACTTTTAGCCGAAATTGCTTTGGAAGAAGCGCAAAACGCAAAATCTACTGTTAGAATGGCTTAGGATAATGAGGGTAATTTTGGTTATGTATTTACCGCCGATCCAGAAGAAATTGATAACGCTCAATAGGGCGTTGAAGATGCTGAAAATCGTTTATATAATATTTCTCTCGAAGGGCAATAGGAATACACTGAAAAATACTTATAGGCTTAGTAGGAAATGTATAATGAACTTACTGATTTATAGCAGATGTATTTAGATGGATAGATTGCTTCTGAAGAAGAATATGAAAGACGAAAAGAAGAAATTCTTAATCACTATTTAAATCCAGAAGATGGTATATTAACTACTTATTCACATTTATTTAATGTAGCAGTTTAGACTGATGCTGATGCTACAGCAGATTATTGGGCTAAAGATTATGCGGCAATGACTCAAAACACAGAAGAATGGAAAGTTGCCGTAAATGATTATTTAGTAGAAGTAGAAGAGGAAACCGCCAAATGGGCTAGTGTTTCTACTTAGGCTAATAGGGATGTTGAATATGCTTTGTCTAATAGTTCTGAAGCGACAAGAGAATTAACTGCTGAAAGCGAAGAGCTTGCTGATCTTATTCAAAATGATGTAATTGACGCCATTGAAGATGAAATTGAAATGGTTGCGGCCTAGACGGCAGAGTATGCTGCTTAGAGGCAAGAGCTTTTAGATTTGATCGATGCTTATGAAAAATATTTAGAACTTCAAAGAGAATAGATTGAAGATGCTAGTAGATTTGATGAAAATAAAGACTATGCTTTTTCTATGATTTAGAATGCGGCTAGTGGAAATATGGCAGAAGCAAATGCTGACATTACAGCACGTGTGTATAAAGTAGCTTCTAAGGGTAGAAAATATAGTGCCGAATAGGGATAGGCATTAATTAATGCTATTGATAATTTATCAGATTCTAATAAAAAGGCCTTATTAGCTGAATTAGAACAAGCTCAAAAAACAGGATATAATTCTGATATAATTAATGGTATTCTTAAAAAATTTGGTATTTCTGCTTATGCTTCAGGCGGTTATACAGGCACCTGGGGGCCAGAAGGTAAATTGGCATTTTTACATGAAAAAGAAATTGTATTAAATGCTGAAGATACCCAAAATATTTTAACTACTGTTTCATTTGTTAGAGACCTGGTTAGTATGATAGATAGTTAGGCTAAAACG
>CAZTXU010000035.1:0-9543 GCA_964617705.1 uncultured Muribaculaceae bacterium | reverse complement strand
AATGATAATAAATTTATTATTGACGCTAAAGAATTGAAAGCAGGACACATATATTTAGATATGCCAAGTGTTGGTGCGACAATTAATACAATATTAAGTTCTGTTTTAGCAGTTGGTGAAACAATAATTGAAAATGCTGCTAAAGAACCTGAAATAGTTAATGTAGCTACATTTTTAAACAATATGGGAGCTAAAATAACTGGAGCAGGAACTAGTGAAATTAGAATATTAGGAGTTAAAGAATTAGGTAAAGGTTTTACTGAAGTAATACCTGATAGAATTGAAGCTGGAACATATGTAATAGCAGGTGCTTTAACAGGAAAAAATTTAAAAATTTCTAATTTAATTCCTGAACACATTGAATCTTTAACACTTAAATTAAATGAAATGAATATACCACTTGAAATAAAAGATGATTATATAATAATATCTAAAGGTGAAAATATCAATCCTGTAGATATTAAAACTTTAGGTTATCCAGGATTTCCAACTGATTTACAACAACCTGTTTCTGTACTTCTAACGCAATGTAATGGTGTTTCTACATTAGAAGAAACAATTTACGAAAATAGATTTCAAAATGTTCCTTATCTTAATTTAATGGGAGCAGATATTAAAATTGAAAATAGAAAAATATTTGTAAAAGGAATTAGTAATTTAATTGGAAATAATGTTGTAGCAACCGATTTAAGAGCAGGAGCTTGTTTGGTATTAGCAGGACTTAAAGCAAGTGGAACAACTTATATAAACGATATCGAGCACATTTTAAGAGGATATGAAGGAATAATTGATAAACTTAAAAATGTTGGTGCGGATATTGAAATAATCGAAGCATAATATTTTATAAAAATAATATAATTAAGTAGAGTTATCTACTTTTTTTTAAGGGGGTTTTATGAAAAAAATATTAGGTGCTTTAGTTGTTGTTTTATCAGTTTTATTAATTTATTTAGGTTTTAAAGATAATGATATTTATTATTTAACTTTAGGTGATGGATTATCGTATGGTTCGACTCCATATGGTGGGTTTGATTATGGTTATAGTGATTACATAAAAGATTATTTAAAAGATAATAACAAATTAGAAACTTTTGTAAATGAATTTTCTATGGAAGATTATCGAACTACTGATTTAATAAGAGATATAAAAGATAATATTTCAGTTGAAATAAATGATAAAAATAAAACAATTCAAAATGTATTAATTAAAGCAGACCTTATAACTTTATCTATTGGAAATAGTGAATTATTAAAAAATTTAGATTTAAATATTGATTTTGGATTAAATGATTTATCAAAAAGATTTGATGGTTATATTAGTGATTTAGATGAATTATTAAATTTAATAAGACAATATTCTAAAGAAACAATTATTTTAACTGGTTATTATAATCCAACTGATAATGAAGAATTAAATAGTTTATTCATTAATTTAAATAGTCAAGTAGCAAATTTATGTAATAAATATAATATTATATTTATTGATACTTATAATTTATTTAATGATTATATTACTAATAAGAATAATATTTATCCAACAAAAGAAGGATATAAAATTTTAAGTGATAAAATAATTGAAAAAATACAAATTTTCTAAAAAAACTTGCCAAGTACTGTAAAGTTTGTTATAATTATATAGCATTAATTTCTATAGTTAATAATTAACTATGGCGGAAGGAGAAGAGTATGAAAAAAGGAATTCATCCAAATTACGTTGATACTAAAGTTACTTGTGCATGTGGTAATACATTTACTGTAAAATCAACAAAAGAAGAATTACATTTAGAAGTTTGTGATAAATGTCATCCTTTCTTTACAGGAAAACAAGGTACTACTGTTAAAACAGGTCAAGTAGAAAAATTTAATCGTAAATATGGTTTAAACCAAGATAAAGCTGCTTAATTAAGTAGTTTTTATTTTTAATAATTTATTTTTTTTATAATGTGTGTTAAAATGATAATATTAAGGAGGATAAAAATGATTGGAATAGGAAATGATCACAATGGTTGTGAAGTAAAACAAGAATTGACAAAATATATTAAAGAATTAGGTTATAATGTAATTGATTACGGTTGTAATAATGATTTTGGTAATTATCCAGAATATGCTTTTAAAGTTTCTGAAGCAGTTCGTGATAAAGAAATTGATTTAGGTATTTTAATATGTAAAACAGGAACTGGAATGAGTATTGCTGCTAATAAAGTAAAACATGTAAGATGTGCGAAAGTAGAAAATGTTTTAGAAGCTTCTTTAGCTAAAAGTCATAATAATGCTAATGTAATTGCTTTAAGTGCCTTACTTTCAATTGATGTTTTAAAAGAAATAGTAAAAACTTTCTTACAAACACCATTTTCAAATGAAGAAAGACATATTAAAAGAGTAGAAATGATTGATAATTATGACAATTAAAACAATATTATATATTATTTTAGTTCCGTTTTCTTTGCTAGCTTTAGATAGTATAAATATTCAAAATGTATTTAAAAAAAATAAAATTTTTCAAGCTAAAATGTTATATATAATGCTTACTATGGCTCTTTCTTATTTATCAGTTAATTTTTTGTATGATTTTTTTACAAATTCACGCATAATTTAATAAAAACGCAGTATTTTATATTGGAGGGATACAATGAAAAAAATACTGTTTTTTGTTATTCTAATAGTAATGTTACCTTTAATAATTGTTAATTTTTTTGTAAAAGAAGAAGAAATAAAATTTAATTATACTAATAATTTAAATGTTAGAGTTAAAAGAGATAACGGTATAATAACAGTTCCTTTAGAAGATTATGTTGTTGGTGTGTTAGCGGGAGAAATGCCAGCTGATTTTGAATTAGAAGCATTAAAAGCTCAAGCAGTTGCTGCTAGAAGTTATGTTTTAAAAAAAATGAGTTATAATAAAAATAGTGAATATGATGTTGTAGATACTATTATGAATCAAGTTTATTTAGATAATGACTATTTAAAAAAAGTTTGGGGAAATGAATACGTAAAAAAAATAAATAAATTAAAAACAGCTGTTATAGAAACTAATTACCAATATGTAGATTATAACGGTCAAATTGCTGATGCAATGTTTTTTTCAACAAGTGTAGGAGAAACTGAAAACAGTGAAGAAGTATTTAGTAATAAAGTTCCTTATTTAAAAAGTGTAAGTTCTACTTGGGATGAAATATCTCCAGTTTATCAATTAAGTTATAAATTTAAATTAAGTGAATTTTTAAATAAATTAGGTTTAGATTATAGTAATTTTGTTAAGTTAGAAGTAATTGAAAGTACTAGTACAGGAAGAATAAAAAAAATTAAAATTAATGATAAAGTATTTGATGGTAGTGTTGTGGTGACAAAATTAAATTTAAAATCTAATCATTTTACGATTAAACAATTAGGTGATACTATTAATATTACAACTAAAGGATATGGACACGGAGTAGGTATGAGTCAATATGGGGCTCAAGGGATGGCTTTAAAAGGATATTCTTATGATGAAATATTAAAACATTATTATCAGGGAACAACAATTAAAAAAATTTAATTTTTTTGTATAAAAAAGTTATAAATAGCCAAACTTAAAGTAGAGGTGAATTTATGACAGAAAGAAGATTAAAAAAGAAAGTAGTTTATGGTTTATATGGTTTAGCTTTTGTATCGGTAATATCATTGATTTATATTTTAGAAATTGCTACAACAAAAGGTTTTAGTGATAATACTTATGTTAATAAAACAATTATTAATGATGATATTCCAGTTGTAAGTATAAATGAAGTGATTGTAAGACCTTATAAAGAAGAGGGAGTATCATTAATTAAAAATTTTTATGATTATAAAACTGAAGAAGCTAATCAACAAGATTCTTTAATTTATTATGATGGAACTTATTTACAAAATAGTGGAGTTGATTATAGCAAATCTAATGAAGTATTTGAAGTAGTAGCTGTTTATGATGGAACTGTTACAGATGTTACTGAAAATACTATTCTAGGTAAAACTATTGAAATAACTCATGAAAATGGATTAGTTAGTGTATATCAAAGTTTGAGTGAAACAAATGTAACTATTAATGAAACTGTTAGTTGTGGACAAGTAATAGGTAAAAGTGGTGTTTCTAATATTGATAAAGATTTACAAAATCATCTTCATTTTGAATTAATTGTTAAAGGTGTTAATGTTAATCCTGAAATTTACTATGATAAAAAATTGAGTGAAATATAGGGCTTAACAGCTCTTTTTTAGGTATAAAAGAATAATACTTTTATATACTTAATTAAGAGGTGTGTTATGAATAAAAAAATTCATAAAAGGGTAATAGATGAAGCTAATTATATTATTGAAACAGAAAAGACAGTAAGAGAAATTGCTCAAGTTTTTAATGTTTCAAAAAGTACAGTACATAAAGATTTACATGAGAGGTTATTAACTATTAGTGAAGAGTTATTTAAAAAAGTTGATAGTATTTTGCAATACCACACTAATATTAGACATATTAGGGGTGGTTTATCTACTAAGAAAAAATATTTAAATTTGAACAATTAATGTTAATTTTTGGTAGTTATGTGGTATAATATATTGAAGAAATGAAGGTGATTAGATGTTTGCAAAAGATATAGGAATAGATTTAGGTACAGCTAATGTATTAATTTATGTAAAAGGACAAGGCATTGTATTAAATGAACCTAGTGTTGTGGCAATTGATGCTGATACAAAAAAACCTTTAGCTGTTGGTAGTGAAGCAAGAGAAATGTTAGGAAGGACTCCTGGTTCTGTAATTGCTATTAGACCGATGAAAGATGGAGTTATAGCAGATTTTGAAGTAACTGAAGTTATGCTTAATCATTTTATTAGAAAAATTAATGGAAAAAGTTTTTTATCAAGACCAAGAATTTTAATTTGTTGTCCATCTAATATAACTCAAGTTGAAAAGAATGCTATTAAAGAAGCTGCTGAAAGAACTGGAGCTAAAAGAGTATTTTTAGAAGAAGAACCAAAAGTAGCTGCTGTTGGTGCGGGAATGGATATTTCTAAACCAAGTGGTAATATGGTAATTGATATTGGTGGTGGTACTACTGATATTGCTATTCTTTCATTAGGAGGAATTGTAACAAGTTCATCAATTAAAATTGCTGGAAATGTATTTGATGCTGATATAATGAAATATATTAAAGATAAATATAAGTTATTAATAGGCGATCGTACAGCAGAGGAAATTAAAGTTTCAATTGGAACAGTATTTGTTGGATCTAAAAAAGATAAAATGGAAGTTAGGGGTAGAGATTTAGTTACTGGTCTTCCTCATACTGTAACAGTTTGTTCTGATGAAATTGAAGAAGCTTTAAGGGAAAGTGTTTATACTATCATTCATACTGCTAAATTAGTTTTAGAACAAACACCTCCTGAATTATCAGCAGATATCATTGATAAAGGTATTGTTGTAACTGGTGGTGGGGCATTAATTGATGGTTTTGATCGCTTAATATCTCATGAATTAAAAGTACCTGTATTTATTGCTGAAAGTCCTCTTACTTGTGTTGCTGAAGGAACAGGTATATTACTTGATAATCTTCATTTAATAGATAAATAATATTAATAAAAAAAATAAACAAAAATTTACTTGTTTATTTTTTTGTTATTTGTTCTTTCTGTAATATAGTCAAGACTTACATTATATAAATTAGCTAACTTAATTAATAATTCAATTGGTATAGTGAAATGTCCTAACTCATATTGAGAATAATATTGTTGAGAAATACCTAGTTCTTTAGCTATATCTTTTTGCAATTTATCACTATCTTCTCTTAAATCTTTTAATCTTTTAAAGTACATAATTCCTCCATAAATTCTTTATAACAATAAGATACCACATAAAATATTATTATTTATTATGATACAAAATAATTTATGTATACACTAAATGTATAAAAAAGTAAAATAAGTAAATAATAATGTTGGTGATTATATGGAATTTAATGAATTAATAACTGTTATAGTAAGAGCTTATATTTCATTGATAACTTTATTTTTAATAACTAAAATGTTAGGAAAAAAACAAGTATCACAATTAAGTTTATTTGATTATGTGATAGGTATTTCTATAGGTAATTTTGCAGCTGAAATTACTGTTAATTTAGATTCAAGTTTAATATATGGAATAGTAGCAGTTTTAATATTTGGAACGTTTGCTTATTTTATTTCAATACTAACGATGAAAAGTATTAAATTAAGAAGATTTTTTATAGGAGTTCCAACGGTATTAATAGATAAAGGAAAAATATTAGAAAAAGGATTAAAAAAAGTTAAATTTGATATTAATGATTTATTAGAAGAATGTAGAGCTAATGGATATTTTGATTTAAATGAAATTGATTATGCTGTTATGGAAGTTAATGGTAAAGTAAGTATTATGCCAAAATATGGTTATAAACCTATTACTATAAAAGATATGAATTTAGAGGAAAAAAATCAAAGTTTATGTGCGAATGTTATTATAGATAGTAAAATAATGAAAAATAATTTAGAAAATATGAATAAAGATGATAAATGGTTAAATCAACAACTTAAAATAAAAGGATATGATAATTTAGAAAATATTTTATTAGCAACTTTAGATAAAAACGAAAAGTTTACAGTTTATGAAAGAAATAATGACAAACAAAACAAGAATGTATTGGAGTAATTATTTTAATATGATATAATTCCTATGGGAAGTAGGTTTTATATGAAAAAACATTTTTGTGCATCTGTGTTTGTAATTAATCCAATTAATAAAAAAATATTATTAGCTCATCATAGTGGTTTTAATAAATGGGTTCAACCGGGAGGACATATTGAAGATAATGAAGCACCAGAGGAAACAGCTGTAAGGGAAGTGTATGAAGAAACAGGTGTTAAGGTAAAAATATTAGGAGAAAGATTTCCAAGAGAGGATGATTATATCAGACCTTTAGGGATTCAAAAGAATCGTGGTAAAAATGGAGATATTCATATTGATATTACATATGCTGCTATACCAATAAGTGCTAATGAAATTACTGAGGATGAAGAAGTAGACAAATTTGGATGGTTTTCAAGAGAAGATTTAGATGATATGAATGTATTTGAAGATATTAAAATAACGATGGATTATATATTAAAAAACTATATAAAATTTAAATAAAAAAACTGATGTCAGTTTTTTTTAATTAAAATAATATTAAATTTATTTAGCATTTTCAATCAATTTAGTTATTAATTTATCATAAGGAATACCCATATTTTCCATTAATTTAGGATACATACTTTTTTTTGTGAAACCTGGTATTGTATTTATTTCATTAATATAAATTGTATTGCCATCAAAGAAGAAATCTATTCTTGCAAATCCACTTAAATTAAGCTTTTTAAATAATGTTTTAGCTATATCTTTTATTTTATCATTTATTTCTTTTGGTATATCAGCTGGAATTATTAAATCTGAATTAGAATTTTTATATTTTGCTTTATAATCATAAAATTCTCCGTTATTTTTAATTTCTCCTATATCTGATACGATTAATTCTTTATCTTCTAAAACTGCACATTCTAATTCTTTTGCTTCAATAAATTTTTCAATAATTATTTTATTATCATATTTTTTGGCTATTTTAATTGCTTTTTTAAATTCTTGGTTATTATTTGCTTTAGTTATACCGATTGATGAACCTCCATTTGCTGGTTTAACAATTACAGGATATTTTATGTTTAATTTATCTTCATATATTTGATATGGGATAATTGGAATATTTAAGTTTTTAAAAATTAGTTTACTATATTCTTTATCCATACAAATATAACTTGGCCCCCATTTAGAACCAACATATTTAAATTTAAATAAATCTAATAATCCTTGTAATTTTCCATCTTCGCCATCTGTACCATGAGTTATTGGAAAAATAACATCATATTGTTTTAAAAATTTTATTATGTTATCTATTTCTTTATCATTTTGGAGCCATTTATTGTTTTTGTTTATTTTAACACATTCTAATTTATATTTGTTTTTGTCAATAAATTCTGTTATTTCTTTTGCGGAATTACAAGATACTTCATATTCACTAGATGTTCCGCCATATATTAATAATACTTTTTTTATAAAAATAACCTCCTTGTTAAATTATATGTTTTTAAAAAAATTCCTAGTCGGAATTTTTGTTATATTTATTTAAATAATAATCTCTTAATTCTTTAAATCTAGCGTAGTGAACGATTTCTCTTTGTCTTAAAAACGAAAGTGGTGCGATGACATCTGGATCATTTGTCATATTGATTAAGTGTTCATATGTTGCTCTTGCTCCTTGTTCTGCTGCCATATCACTTTCTAAATCTGCCCAAAAATCTCCTGATGATGAGATGTATGCTGAAGTCCATGGTACTCCATTAGCGTCGGCTGGAAATGTACTATGATCATGTTGGGAATAATAACCCCCAAGACCATTTTCTTTTAGTTCTTCAATGGTTGCTCCTTTTGTAAGCTGTAGTATTATAGTAGCAATCATTTCAAAATGAGCTAGTTCTTCTGTCCCTATATCTGTTAATAGGGCATATCCTCTTTCATCTGGCATTGTATATCTTTGGTTAAGGTATTGTAATGAAGCAGATAATTCTGAAGATGGTCCACCATATTGACTTAACATTGCTTTAGCAACTTTTAAATCTTTTTTTGTTATATTAATGGGATATTCTAATTTCTTTTCGTATTTCCACATAATAAATTCCTCCTTAATTTTCCCAAGGCCATGGTTTATCATCCCAAGCCCAAGGTGTTGTTGATAAGATATCACTATTTAATAATAGTGGTCCATAATTATTTTGATATGTTTTTAATAAATCTTCTTTTTGAACTCTGTATTGATTGAATAGATTTATCGCACTTTGGTCATTTGGATTAATATCTAAATATAGATTTAAATCAGTCATAGCAAAGCTTAATGCGTCAATATTAGTTAACATTTTTGCTTGTTCATTCATTGGTTGTATTTGAAATGGTTGTTGATTTCTATATGGATCATATAAACTAGGAAATAAATTTCCTTTTATGAATCCTTCATATGGTTCATATATAGTCGATTGTAATTGTGAATTTTGAATACCTTTTGGTACATTTGTATTGAACATATTATAATAGTTTTGATAATTGTTCATTATCTTTCCTCCTCGCTATATATTATGTTTTTTACCTATTTGGGTATAGACAAATGCCTAAAATTTATAATTTAAGGAATAAATGTTAAAAAAACCTTGTCAAAATGAATAAAATTTGCTAGAATTATAAATGTTAGTGAATATGGCGAAATTGGTGAAGTGGTTAACACGGCGGATTGTGGTTCCGTTATGCAAGGGTTCGACTCCCTTATTTCGCCCCAAAAATGGCTAAAATGGTACACAAAAATGTGATTTACCTTTTTAGATAAGTTAGAATATTTTAATTTTTCTGGAATTAGTAGTTAAAATATTCTATAGGTGTAGAAGATTGATCGTTTTAATCAATCTTTTTTGTTCCCTCTTATCAGTGTGGACATATGTATTTAAAGT
>CAZTXU010000034.1:7287-9627 GCA_964617705.1 uncultured Muribaculaceae bacterium | reverse complement strand
ACATACTTTTGATTTTTTAATTTTTAATGTGTTATAATTTTCATGTAAAGGAGTGATTTATATGAAAAAATTAAAAGATTTTGACGATGTTACTAATTTACCAGGGGTACTAGATGTAGTTGATGTTTTTGATAATGCAAGAATCAACAACCACAAAAATTATGTAATTGCTATTGTAGGAATCGATAATTTTAATGATTATACTAAATATGGATTAAATTTAGAAACAAATATATTAAAAAAAATAGCTGATGTTTTAAAAGAAAGGTTTTCTAAATTGGGATTTATTGGTCATTTTGAAAATGATGAATTTTATATGTTACTTAATACTAATGACTTAGATTTGATTTTAAACAAATTTACTGGTATCAATGAAAAATTAAAAAATGAACCAATTTTTTTCAGAAGAAAAAAAATAATTTTAAAAATATCAGTCGGTTTAGCAATTCATGAATCTAATAGCGATTTCACTAATAATCTTGTATTAGCTCAAAAGTCACTTCGTAATGTTAAAAATAGTGGCAAAAGTATCTTTTATTATCAAATAAACAAAATAATTTATTAGTACAACTTGTTTGTACTTTTTTGTGTAGTTAGTGTTGACTATATTTTTAAAAAAGTTTATAATAATAACAGTAGGAGTGAGTTTATGAATAATATAAAAAACAAAAAAATATTTTTTGGATTTACTTTAATTGAAATGATTGGAGCAATTGTCGTATTATCAGTAATTGCTTTGATTGTGTATCCAACAATTAGTAGAATAATTGTTAACAACAAAATAAAAGCTTATGATCGACAAATAGACGTAATAAAAGAAGCAGCAGCTAATTGGTTAACAACAAATGAAGAAAAATTAAAAGATAATTCTTATCCTCTACCAATAAAAGATATATTAGATAGCGGTTTAATTGAAGAGGATAAATTAATAAATCCAATCGATAATGAACCAATCGATGGTTGTATTTTAATAACATGGAGAAAAGGTATAAAACAATACGATTACAATTATACAAGTAATTGTGATGATTTTGTAATACCAAAATTATTAGCTTTAAAAACAAGTACAACTGAAAATGAATATGGTTGGAGAAATAAAGATTTTTATATTACATTAAATGGAAGCGATTTAGAAAATTATTATTATTGCATAGGTGAAAATAAATGTGAACCTAATATAATGGTAAATGATGTTAATGAAAGTATTTTATTTAATGAAGAAGGTATTAAATTTGTTTGTGCTTATGGAATGAATAAATCCGGAGAAACAGAAGAAATATGTGAAAAATACAAATTAGATAAAACTAATCCAGATATTGGAACAATTGTATTTACAGGAACAAAAGGATTAAATGATTGGTATGTAAGTGATGTTACTGTAACTAATACTGATTCATCTGATTCATTAAGTGGAATAGATACAAATATATTAAGTCCTAGTGAAAGATTAATAACTAAAGATACTAAAGGAACTACTTATAAATTAACTGCTAAAGATAAAGCAGGAAATGTAACTGAAGTAAGTTATAGTGTAAAATTAGATAAAACTATTCCTGATATTGGTGAATTAGTAATAAATGGAACTTTAGGTAAAAATGATTGGTATACTTCTGATTTAACATTTAGTGTAGTTGATGGTAGTGATTCAATATCAGATCATTTAACTACTACAAGTAGTATTAGTAGTATTACTACTGAAACATCTGGAACAAAAGTAGTATTAACTACAATGAATAAAGCCGGTTTAACTTCATCTAAAGATTATATTTTCAAAATGGATAAAACAAAACCAATAGTAGGAGAATTAGTAGTAGGTGGTACTAAAGGAGAAAATGATTGGTATACTTCTAATTTAACATTTAGTGTTAATAATGGAAGTGATAATATGTCTGGTCATGATAGTACTAAATCAAGTTTAAGTAAATTAGAAACTGAAACAAAAGGAACAATTGTTACAGTTACTACTGAAAATAAAGCAGGATTAATATCAACTAGAGATTACAATATTAAAATGGATAAAACAGCTCCTATTATAGGTGAATTAATAGCAAGTGGTACTAAAGGAGAAAATGATTGGTATATAAGTGATATAACATTTACTGTTAATAATGGTAGTGATGATATATCAGGTCATGCTAGTACAGCTCCTAATGTAAGTAGTATAACTAGTGATACTGCTGGAACTACTGTTGTATTAACAACTAAAAATAATGCTGGATTAACTTCAACTAAAAATTATTATTTCAAAATGGATAAAACAGCTCCAACAGTTGGTGAATTAGTAATAAGTGGTACTAAAGGAGAAAATGATTGGTATACTTCTAATTTAACATTTAGTGT
>CAZTXU010000034.1:0-7187 GCA_964617705.1 uncultured Muribaculaceae bacterium | reverse complement strand
ATTGGTATACTTCTAATTTAACATTTAGTGTTAATAATGGTAGTGATAATATATCAGGTCATAAATCTACTACTTCAAGTTTAAGTAAGTTAGAAACTGAAACAACAGGAACAACAGTAACTGTTACAACTAAAAATAATGCTGGATTAACTTCAACTAGAGATTACAATATTAAAATGGATAAAACAGCTCCAACAATAGGTGAATTAGTAGTAAGTGGTACTAAAGGAGAAAATGATTGGTATACTTCTAATTTAACATTTAGTGTTAATAATGGTAGTGATAATATATCGGGTCATGCTAGTACAACTCCTAGTATAAGTAGTATAACTAGTGATACTGATGGAACTACTGTTGTATTAACAACTAAAAATAATGCTGGATTAAAATCAACTAAAAATTATAGTTTTAAAGTAGATAAAACAAAACCAACTTGTACTTTAGCTGTAGCAACAAGTGGTGTATCATTTAAAAATAAATCAAGTGATGTTACAAGTTCAGGAATATCAACTAGTACAAGTGCTAATTATTCATCACAAACTGCTAGTTTAAGTGCTAATACATTCTATGGATATTTAAAAGATAGAGCAGGTAATACTGGAAAATGTAGTGCTACTATTCAAACAACAACGCCTTCTTATACTAAAACTACAACAACATGTAATGAACGTTCTAGTGCAAGTTATAAATATACTTGTAGTAAATCATATGATACTTGTGCTTCTGGTTGGTCAAGTTGTTCTTGGTGTGCTAGTAGTAAATGTATGAAAGCAACTGGTAATGTTAGTAAAACATATACAAAAACTACTAAAACATGTACTAGAACCGGAAAAACTACATATACATGTTATAAAGTAAATTGTCCTTCATACGCAACATCAACAACTTGTAGAAATCAAAGTAGTTATTGTCAATGGACAAATAATACTTGTCGTAAACTAGCAAGTTCTAGTTATGGAACTAGCAACTGTAGTGGTGATGGAGGAAAAGAAAATTCAAGTAATAAAAGATGTGAAAAAACTGGTCAATCAAGTTGTTCTAGTGGTTGGATGAAAGATAGCACTACTACTAGCACTAGTTATACATATTCATTTGGCTCAAGTTCAACAAATTCTAGTGCAACTTCTTGTACAACTAATACATTTACTTGTAACTCATCTAATTATGGAAGTACATATACAACATGTTCAGCTAATACTCCTACTTGTCCAAGTGGAGGAACTTATCCAAATACTGGAAATTATTGCTATACATATTCAAGTGGTAGTTCATATAATGGATGTTCATCAGGAAGTGATACTGGTTCAGGTTGTGCATTATATAATCAATCAAGTTGTTCTAGTGGTTGGTCTAGTTCAGTTTCAAGTACAACATATACATATAGCTATAGTCCATCAAGTTCAAGTTCATCAGGACTATCAAGCTGTTCAGCAAGTACTGGATACTCAAGTTGTTCTGGATCATATTCTAGTAGTCAATCAAGCATGAAAAATAAATCTAATATTTCATGTTCAGTAAGTGGATATATATGTAGAACATCAGGATATTCAAAACTTAACGATAGTTATTGTTATAAAATAGGTTAACTATGTCAAATGACATAGTTTTTTTGTTTCACTATATCAATAAAGTGATATAATAATATTAGGTGATTAAAAAATGTATGATAACAAAAAAATATTTATTTTAGGAATGGCACGTTCAGGATATCAAGTTAGTAAATTACTTCATAAACACAACTGTGAAATATTAATAACTGATATGAAAGAACAAAATGAAGAACAAGTAAAAGAATTAAAAGATTTAGGAATTAATTTAATTGTTACATCTAATCCAGAAGAATTATTAGATAATAGTTTTGATTATGTTGTTAAAAATCCTGGAATTAAATTAAATCATAAAGTGTGTTTAAAAGCAAAAGAATTAAATATAAAAGTAATTAATGAAGTTGAAGTAGCTTATCATTATTTACCTAAAAATGTAAAAATAATAGGAATTACTGGTTCTAATGGTAAAACAACAACTACAACACTAACTTATGAATTTTTAAAACAAGACAATAAACCAGTTCATTTAGGAGGAAATATTGGTTATCCTTTTTCATCTTTAATTGATGAGGTTAAAGATAATGATATAATTGTTTTAGAATTATCAGCTCAACAATTACATGATTTTGATGATTTTAAAGTAGATGTAGCTATTTTAACTAATTTAACAGAAGTTCATTTAGATCATTTTGGTACTTATGAATATTACAAAGAAACTAAAAAAAGAATATTTAGACATAACAGTGATATAGCTATATTAAATCAAAATGATTTAGATATATTAAATTTAACAAATGATTTAAATTCTAAAAAATTATATTTTGATAGTACAAAAAAAGCTGATGCTTATATTTTAGATAATTATATTTATTATAACAATGAAAAAATAATAAATATTGATGATATAAAAATAAAAGGAAATCATAATTATGAAAATATTATGGCTGCAATTATTGCTGTTAAACAATTTAATGTCTCAAATGAAGCAATTGAAGAAGTTTTAAAAACATTTACTGGAGTTTCTCATAGATTACAATTTGTTAAAATGGTTAATGGAAGAAGTTTTTATAATGATTCAAAAGCAACTAATGTTAAATCTACAACAATTGCTTTAAGTGCTTTTAATAAGCCAACAATTTTATTACTTGGAGGATTAGATAGAAATCATTCTTTTGATGGATTAATTCCATTTATGAACAATGTTAAAAAGGTAATATGTTATGGTGAGACAAAAGATAGAATAGAAGAATTTTGTAATTTAAACAATATTTTATGTGATAAAGTTGATGTATTAAAACAAGCAGTAACTAAAGCATATGAAAGTTCAAATGAAGGAGATGTTATATTGTTGTCTCCAGCTTGTGCTTCATGGGACCAATATGAAAAATTTGAAGATCGTGGCGATGATTTTATTAATTGTGTAAATGAGATTATATAGATAGGAGAATAAAATGAAAATAGTAGATATTAAAGCAAGAGAAGTATTAGATTCAAGAGGTAATCCAACAATTGAAACAGATGTAATATTAGAAAATAAAATAATTGGAAGAGCAATTGTTCCATCAGGAGCTTCAACAGGAAGTAGAGAAGCATTAGAATTAAGAGATAATGATAATAGATATAACGGAAAAGGTGTTTTAAAAGCAGTTAACAACGTTAATAATATTATTAAACCCAAATTAATTGGTTTAGATGTTTTTAACCAAGAATTAATTGATAATACAATGATTTTATTAGATGGAACTGAAAATAAAAGCAAATTAGGAGCAAATGCTATATTATCAGTATCAATGGCAGTTTTAAAAGCAGCAAGTTTAGCTAGCGGTATTCCATTATACAAATATATTGGCAGTGGGAATACATTACCAGTTCCAATGATGAATATATTAAATGGTGGGGTTCATGCTGATAATAATTTAGACTTTCAAGAATTTATGATTGTTCCTAATGCTGATAATATAAAAGAAAGAGTAAGAATCGGTTCTGAAGTATTTCATACACTAAAAAAAGTATTAAAAGAAAAAGGATATAATACAAATGTCGGCGATGAAGGAGGATTCGCTCCAAATTTAAGTAGCAACAAAGAAGCATTAAGTTTAATTGTTGAAGCCATTAATAAAGCTGGATATACTAGCGGCGTTGATGTTAATATAGCCCTAGATGTAGCAGCTTCAGAATTTTATAAAGAAGGTTTTTACTACTGCGATGGTAAAAAGTTAACTACAGAAGAACTAATTGATTTTTATGAAAAACTAATCGAAGAATATCCAATTATATCAATCGAAGATGCAGTTTTTGAAGATGATTTTGAAGGATTTGCTTTAATAACAAAAAGATTAGGTAATAAAATACAATTAGTTGGCGATGACTTATTCGTAACTAATTATAAATATTTAGAAAAAGCCATCAAATTAAATGCAGGTAACGCTATTTTGTTAAAAGTTAATCAAATAGGAACAATAACAGAAACATTAAAAACAATTGAATTAGCTAAAAATAATAATTATAAAACTATTATTTCTCATAGAAGCGGAGAAACAGAAGATACAATAATTGCTGATTTAGCTGTTGGACTTAATTTAGGACAAATAAAAACTGGTTCATTATCAAGAACTGATAGAACTTGTAAATATAACCAATTAATCAGAATTGAAGAGGAACTAGAAAATTAGTTCCTTTTTAGTTTTAATTGTGGTATAATTTTGTAGTAGAGGGTGATTATATGCCAAAAAAAAAGAAAAGAAAAGAAGTAAAAAAAGATAGTAACGCTTGGATTGAAGTAAAAGGAATTTTATTAATATTAATAACAATAATTGGTTTATGTAAATTTAAACCTTTATCAAATATAATAAACGGATTTGCAGGCTTTTTAGTTGGAGTTTGGTGGGGTGTGTTATTATTGCTGATAGGTATCATTGGTGGATACATGATAGTTAAAAGAAGTAAACCCGATTTATTAACTACACATTTTATTGGTTTATATGTAATTATAATTGGATTACTTGCCTTATCCCACGTTGGATATATCGATAAAAATATTAATAGAAGTTTAGAAGAAGGACAAAGTTTAAGTTATGGTATTGTTTTTGAAGAAACTTTTAATAATTTAAATAACTTTATTGATGGCTCATTAGACATTCAAGGTGGAGGAATAATAGGTGCATTATTCGGAGTAACTTTAGTTAAATTATTATCAATAACAGGAGCAAATGTAGTAAGTATAGTTTTAATGATATGTGGATTTATAATGTTTACAGGAATTACTTTGTATGATATAGCTATGTCATTAAAAAAAGGAATTAAAAAAACTGTTGAATTAAAAAATAAAGCAAAAACAAAAGAAGAAATTAAAAAAGCTGAAGAACGATTCGAAAATGATAATAAAATCGTTGTTTCTAGTGTTGATGAACTAATTCAAGAAGAAATTAAAGAAGAAATAAAACCAGATTTTAATGAACCAGAAGATATCGAAATATTAGATATTAAAGGTTATACCTTACCACCACTTTCTTTATTAAAGAAAAATACTAAAAATAATTCTAAAGAAAACCAAGAAGCCGTTAAAAATACTGTCCCAATTTTACAAGAAGTTTTTAAAGACTTTGGTGTTGAGGCAAAAGTTGTAGCAGTTAATATTGGACCAGCAGTAACACAATATGAAATAGAAGTAAAAGTTGGAACAAAACTTAGTAAAGTAACTAGTCTTGATAGAGAACTAGCTCTTTCCTTAGCAGCTAAAAGTGTTCATATCCAAGCACCAATTCCAGGTAAAAAAACAATTGGAATTGAAATACCAAATAAAGTAAATACTATGGTTAGTGTAAGAGAATTACTAGAAACAGTTCCTAAAAGTTTATCTAACTCTAAATTATTAGTAACTCTTGGAAAAGATATATTAGGAAAACCAGTTTTTTGTGAAATAAACAAAACTCCACATTTATTAGTTGCTGGAGCTACTGGCTCAGGTAAATCAGTATGTATTAATAGTATGTTAATTTCCATTTTAATGCGTACTAAACCCGATGAAGTTAAATTAGTATTAGTTGATCCTAAAAAAGTAGAATTATCCATGTATAACGGCGTTCCTCACTTATTAACGCCAGTTGTAACTGATCCTAGAAAAGCTAATAGTGTTTTAAAAAGGATTGTTGCTGAAATGGATAGAAGATATGATTTGTTTGAACAAAGTGGTACAAAAAATATTGCTGGATATAATACATACATTGAAAAGAAAAATAAAACAAAAGATGAATATGGTCAAATAAAAAAAATGCCTTATATTGTTGTTATAATTGATGAATTAGCTGATTTGATGTTAGTTGCAGCCAAAGAAGTAGAAGATTCAATTATGCGAATTACACAAATGGCAAGAGCTGCTGGTATTCATTTAATAGTTGCTACTCAAAGGCCATCAACTGATGTAATTACTGGTGTTGTAAAAGCTAATATCCCATCACGTATTTCCTTTTCTGTATCAAGTAGTATAGACTCAAGAACAATTTTAGATATGACTGGAGCAGAAAAATTGTTAGGTAAAGGAGATATGTTATTCCGACCACAAGACGAAAATATTCCTCTTCGTGTTCAAGGAACATTTATTTCCGATGAAGAAATTAAAGCAGTTGCCGATTATACAATAGCTCAACAAAAAGTTCATTATGATGTTTCTATGGAAAATGATGATGTAAAAGAAGATACAAAAACAGAAGTAGATGCTACAGCAGAACCTTTATATAATGATATGGTTGAATTTGTTGTAACTCAAGGAAAAGCAAGTGCTTCATTATTACAAAGAAGATTTAAAATCGGTTATAATAGAGCCGCAAGAGCAATTGATTTATTAGAAGAAAGAGGAATAGTAGGACCAGCTAATGGTTCAAAACCAAGAGAAGTATTATTTAAAGTAGAAACAAAAAATCAAGGATAACCTTGATTTTTATATTTTACGATATAAACCAATCGCTTTACCTAATATAGTTATATTTTTAAATATAAATGGTTCCATAGTATCATTCTCAGGTTGTAAACGAATATGATCTTTTTCTTTATAATAAGTTTTTAATGTAACCTCATTATCTTCAGTCATAGCAACAACTATCTCACCATTTCTAGCAGTATTTCTTCTTTCAACAATTACAATATCATTATCAAAAATACCAGCATTTATCATACTTTCACCATTTACTTTTAAAGTAAACACTTCTTTATTATTAGGTACTAAATATGCTGGAAGTGAGAAAAATTCATCAGGTTGTTCAATCGCTTCAATTGGATTTCCAGCAGTTATTTTTCCAAGTAATGGAACCTCGATAATATGTTCGTCTTTTACTTCATATTCATTATCAACTAATAACTCTAAAGTTCGATTTTTTGAACTTTCTTTTTTAATAACACCTTTTTTTTCTAAATTATTTAAATGAACATAGATAGTTGCAGTTGAAGATAAATTCATTTCTTTACATAATTCTCTAATAGTAGGTGCATATCCATGGCTTGCCATAAATTTTTTAATTGCTTCCAACACTCTTTGTTGTTGATTAGTTAATTTTTCCAATATATTCCTCCTTTAACACTCTATTGACATTATAACACATGAAAAAACGTTTGTCAAACAAATTTTTGTAAAAAGGTATTGACACG
>CAZTXU010000033.1:0-10080 GCA_964617705.1 uncultured Muribaculaceae bacterium | reverse complement strand
CCTAAATCTAATTCTAATTTTTCAGTTTGAATACTATCGATATTTAAAGTTCCAGCTCCAGTTTCTATTGAAGTTTTTAAAAATAAAGTATTTTTAGGAATATATAATATTACTTGTTTATTATTAATAGATAAATTATCTTCTATTATTAATTTATCATTACTTTGTTTTATTTTTAGTTTTTTATCATTTGTTTCTATTCTAAAATTATTACTTTCTTTTATAACTAAACTACTATAATCTAAATCAATCTCTAAAGATTTAATACTTTCATTTAATTCAATATTACTAAAAGTAGTTGTTTCATCTACAAAAACAGTAAATAACATATAGATACCTTTAAATATAGCTAACAATATAACAAATACTAAAAATATAGCAAATCCTAAAGATACATATTTAATTAGTTTTTGGTTAGATGTCATTTAATATCAATTCCTCCAAATATACAACTACCATTTACATAAATAGTAAATTCTTTTTCTAAAGAATTATTTTTTCTTTTTTCATCAATCCCACCAAATATAGATGAAGATTTTATTTTTATTTTTACATTATCAGGAACAAAAATATCGATTCCACCAAATATACAAGTTGCATCTATTACAATATCTTCATTTATTTTAGAATTTCTTAAATCTAGAGTTATTGAACCAAATATAACATTTAATTCTGTTCCTTTAAATTCTTCATTATCAAATTTTAAAGTTTGACTTGAAAAAGTTGAACAATAACCACCATCTTTAGTTCTATTTATTTTTTTTATTTCTTCATTGAATTTTTTATTAAATAAATCTTTAAATATAAATGATAAACCAATTAAAATTAAAGCAACTGGTAAAATTAATTTCCATATTGTTTGAAAATCAAGTAAACCTTGACAACACAACAATAAAGCTACTCCAATTAAAATACCAACAATACTTCCCATTTTATTGTTATCTTTAAATAAATTTATAAAACAAGGAATAATAATAATCAATGACCACCAACCATCAAAAAAGATATCAATATTAGTTAATCCTAATACATTACCTAAAATAATAGTTCCAATTACTATAAAAATAATTCCCCATATAATATTTGTATATTTTTTCATTTTATCTCTCCATTTCTAATAAAGCATTAAATTCACAAGATAATAATTTATTTATTTCTTCTTCATTAATTTTAATTGTATTTGTTGCTAGTAAAGTTGCCATACCATGAGTAAATATCCACATTTTAGTATGAAAACTTGTAACATCTTCTAAATTAGTACAAATTTTTATTATTTTTTCTAATTCTTTATAATCACTATCTTTAGTTATAAACTCTTTTGTACTTAAATTAGTTTCCGCCATAAATAAATATTTAAATAAATTCTTTTCTTTTTGAGCAAATTTAATATAATTTATTCCCACTTGTTTATAAAGAGGAATATCATTCATATTGTCCAATAAAAATTTATAAAAGTATTTTTCTATTTTATTATATAATTCTTCATTTAATTCTAAAACACTTTTAAATTGATAATAAATAGGTCTTATTGAACAATTTAATTTTTTAGCTAATTCTCGATTACTTAATTTATCAATTCCTTTCTTTTGAACAATTTCAAATGCTGCATCTAATATTTTGTCTTTTGTTATTTTTATTTTAGTTGGCACATTTTCACCTTCCAATTATATTGTATCACCTGATACAATATTTGTCTATAATATTTTGAAATTTTGTAAATAATTTGTTATAATGTTGTTTGGTGGTTAAATGAAAATTTTATTTTATTTTTTATTATTTTTTATATATTCTATAATTGGTTGGTTTGTCGAAGTTACCTATGTTTATATAAATACTAAAAAAATAACTAATAGAGGTTTCTTTATTGGACCATACATTCCAATTTATGGTTATAGTTCTTTAATAATGTCAGTCTACCTAACACAATATAAAGATAACCCATTAACTGTTTTCTTATTAGCTATTTTTGTTTGTTCAATCATTGAATATTTAATTAGTTTAATTATGGAAAAACTATTTAATGCAAGATGGTGGGATTACTCTAATTTAAAATTTAATATCAATGGTCGTGTTTGTTTAAAAAATGGATTAGGTTTTGGATTTTTAAGTCTTTTATTAATATATTTAATTAATCCATTGTTTATTAAAGTATTAAGTAGTTTAAATACAAAAATATTAATGATTATTAGTATTATTAGTTTAATTATTTTCATTACTGATTTTATAATTTCTCTTATTGTAACTTTTAACATTAAAAATAAAATTAAAGGATTTGAATTTGATTCTACTAATGAAATTAGAGATTTAATAAATAAAAGAATTAAGAAAAAGCTCTTAAACCGTCGTATATTTAATGCTTTTCCAAAAGTTAATTTTTTTAAGAAGAATAATTAAATCGAGCAACTGGACCAGTTGCAACAAGTACTTATGGAAGAAAATATACAATTAATGGTTCTACTATAACTTTAGAAGCTAATACTGATGAAGTTGTTCCATTATCTACTTTAGGTCCTATTTCTAATATAACTGATACTACTGGAAATGCTTTAAACATTGTTGAATCTGGTACTTATAAAATCGATTATTTTATTCAAGTATCTCCTGCTGCTCAATGTGTTTTAACTTTTGAAGTATTTGAAAATGGTGACGTGCTTAATGGGTCTAGTATTGTAAAAGAAGTTTTAGTTAATCAAGATGAAACATTTATGGGAAGTTTAATTGTTGATTTAACTGGGGCTGATGAAATTAGTTTAGGAATTAAATCTAGTGCGGCTGTAACGTTAACTTTGTCAACTGGTATAAGTGCTTATTTAAATGTTGTTAAATTAAAATAAAAAAAAAGTTATTGGAAATTTAATTTTCAATAACTCTTTTTTATAATCAATTAAATAAAATATCTTTATTTTGTTTATAATATTCGAATCCTGAATATATAGATAATACAGTTGCAATAATAAGGAATAAAGTTGAAACTTTTAAATTCCATAGTTCAAATGGTAAATTATTAAATAAAGTTAAACTTAAACCAACCATCATAAAAGTTGTTTTAATTTTACCTGATTTAATTGCTCCAACAGCTCCTTTTTTATTTCCAACAATCATTTTTATAACATCAACAATTGTATCTCTTGATATAATTATAACTGGAATTAATGGATGAATTACTCCTTGAGCTGCTAATATAATTAAAACAGAATTTACTAATATTTTATCTGCTATAGCATCTAACATTTTTCCTAATTCAGTTACCATATTATATTTTCTTGCAATATATCCATCAATAAAATCAGTTAAACTAGCTATAACAAATAGTATTCCTGCAATAATATATTTAAGTGATACAACAACAGATTCATTTATAAATAATTTTATTGAAGATACACCAATTGCATAAAAAGGAAACAATAAAACAATAATTATTAAAATTGTTATTAAAATTCTAAATATTGTCAATTTATTTGGTAAATTCATCTAACATCCCCCATTAAAATTTGGTCAACATCATCATTTTTATCTACTATCATACTTACAACAAAATAACTAATTATTAATAATAATATTCCCATTATAATATATGTCATTATTAATTTTTTTCTTTCATCTTTACTCTCTAATGTATAAGGAGATTGTATTCTTGGTCCTTCATCTTTTAAGCTTACTTCTTTTTTTATATCTTCTAATGATAATTTAGAAGTATAATCAAATAAATATTCATTAAAATCATCAACAATTTCTTCTTTATCTAGACCTAAGTATTTAGCATAATCACGAATAAAGTATTTTAAATTAAAAATATCTTTAAAAGCATCAACATTACCATTTTCAATATTGATAATTTGTTCTTGTTCTAATTTTAAATCTTCTGAAACTTCTTCAATCGATATTCCAATACTTTCTCTTGTTTCTTTTAGCCTTTCGCCAATTTCTTTCATAGTCACCTCAAACTTAATAAACAAAAAAATAACACTAATAAGCCACGTTCTGTCCTTTCATAAGAAAGGGGCAAACATCTATCTATCGATTACTCGATTCTAACTTCAGTTCTTATTCCTTAAATTAGACTCCCCTACCATAATTTGGGTTTCTTGCTTGTGGGGTTTACCCGTTTCACTCTTTTGTTACCAAAAGCATCGTCACTGCGGCACTTTACATCTAATAATATCCAAATTGGATAAATTCGACGCCGTTAGTTAATAAACTACCATAGGTTACCCTATGCACAATCACTACTATCATCACAGATAGTGCAAGCATGGACTTTCCTCTACATAATATGCAGCGTTTGCCTAGTATTATTTTCCATATATTATTTTTTCTAAATTTGATAATCTCTTTAAAACATCAACATTAGTTGAACCATCACTATCAGTATCTTTTAATGCTTCTATTTTAGTTTTTAAAATTCTGATTTCTTGTTTTAATTGTAAATTATCTTCAGTTAATTGTTTGATTTCATGGTTTTGTTCTTTAATAATTGATATAAATTCTTCATAATCACGCATAATAACATCTAAATACTTGTCAACTTCTTGTGGTCTATATCCTCTTGTATCTAGTTTAAATTCTTTGTTATATATATCATTTACAGTCAACATTATTCTCTCTTGAAACATAAAATCACCTCAATCACTAATACAATTATATAATGTTTATATAGTTTTTGTCAAGCAAAAAGAACTACCTATTTATTCCTCTAAAATAGGTAGCTAATTTAATATACTTAATATCATCAAGCATATCATTAAATAATGTTTCTATATGATCTTGTTTCATATTATTATTAAATCACATTTATAGTTTTCTTTCATTACTTTCGACAAAAGTAGATAATAATATTATAAAATTAATAGAAAAAATTAAAAATATATAGTATAATAATAATGGTGAGGACATGAAATATCCAAATGGAATTAACAAACAATATAAAAAACCAAATTCAACTAGTAATAGAGGTATGGATTTAGAAAATGAAATAAATGAAACAAATAAATATTATTTAAATAATGATATTGCTGTTATTTATAAAAAACCTACTCCTATTACAGTTAATAAAGTTGATTATCATTCAAGAAATGATGCAGTAATTAAAGAAGCTCATTTTTTAATACCATCAACAACTGATTATAATGGAGTATATAAAGGAAAATATATTGATTTTGAAGCTAAAGAAACAAAAAATGATTATCTTCCTTTATCTAATATTCATCCTCATCAAATAAAACATTTACAAAGTATAACTAAACATGGTGGGTATGGATTTATAATTGTTAGATTTACAAAATACAATTTAACTTTTTTACTTGAATGTAATAAATTAACAAATTTTATTGAAAATGAAAAAAGAAAATCAATACCACTTTCTTATTTTAAAGAAAATGGATATATTATTAAACAAGGTTTTAGACCTTATTTAGATTATTTAAAAATAGTTGAAGGAGCGATGTTATGAAAATAATAAACTATATAAAAAAAGAACCTTTTGTTATGTGGGTTGGGATAATTAGTATTATATTATTAATAATAGGTACATTAGTTATCGATTTTACTAAAACATTTATACTATTGTTATTTTTAGATATTTTTGTAATTCTTATTGGAAAACCATCTAAAAATAAAAAAGAAAAATTTAAAGCTATTTTATTAGTAATTTTCTCATTAGGTATATTTGTTCTACTTGCTTGTATAGCTTTCTTTGCTTATATTGTTGTAAAAGCACCTGAATTTAATACTAATAATTTATATAATAAAGAAGCTTCAATTATATATTATGATAATAATGAAGTAATGGCAAAATTAGGAGATAAAATAAGAAAAAATTTAACTTATGATGAAATTCCTGAAGTTTTAGTTGATGCGATTATTGCTACTGAAGATTCTCGTTTTTTCCAACACAACGGCGTGGATTTTCCAAGATTTTTAAAAGCTTCGATTAGTCAAGTTTTAGGTAAAGGTGGAGGAGGAGCTTCAACTTTAACAATGCAAGTTGCAAAAAATAGTTTTACTTCACCTGAAGCAAGTGGTATTGATGGTATTATTCGTAAATTTACAGATATTTATTTATCAGTATTTAAAATTGAAAAACAATACACTAAAGAAGAAATTATTGAATTATATTTAAATTCTAATTATTTAGGAAGTGGAAACTGGGGAGTTGAACAAGCGAGTCGTTCATACTTTGGTAAAAGTGCGAAAAATATGAATTTAGCTGAAGCTGCTATGATTGCTGGACTTTTCCAAGCACCAACTGGATATGATCCAGCAGTTAATCCTGATGCTTGTGAAACAAGAAGAAAACAAGTTTTAAGTTTAATGTTAAGACACAATTATATTACTCAAGAAGAATATGATGTTGCTGTTCAATTAACTGTTGATAAATTATTATATAATGATGAAAAAGTATCTGAATATCGTGATTTTATTGATACAGTTGTTATGGAAGTAATTGATAGAACTGGAAATGATCCTTATACAGTACCAATGAATATTTATACAACAATGAATAAAAAACAACAAGATAATATCAATAGTATTATGAAAGGTGAAACTTTTAAATGGGAAAATGATAAAATTCAAGCTGCTACTGTTGTTATTGATGTTAAAACTGGAGCTATTACAGCTGTTGGTGCGGGAAGAAATATTAAAGGGGAAAAAGTTCAAAATAATGCTACAATGATGAAAAGACAAATTGGTTCAACAGCAAAACCTATATATGATTATGCTCCTGGTATTGAATATAATGGTTGGTCAACTTATACTCCTTTTATAGATTTACCTTATGAATATTCTGATGGAACGCCACTTAGAAATTGGAACTACACATATGATGGTTGGATGACTCTTCACAATTCTTTAAAATATTCAAGGAATATACCTGCTTTAAAAGCTTTTCAACAATTAAATAAAAATGATATTAAAAAATTTGTAACTAATTTAGGTTTAAGTCCTGAAGAATACTTACACGAAGCTCATTCAATTGGTGGTTATACTGGAGAATCTCCTTTAACTGTTGCTGCTGCTTATGCCGCTTTCTCAAATGGAGGATATTACATTGAACCACATAGTTTTACTCATTTAACTTATTTAGAAACTGGAGAAACATACACTGTAAATCCAATTACAAGAAAAGTAATGGAACCATCTACTGCTTATATGATAACAAAAATATTAGAAGATACTAGTGATTATGCTATTGGATTAAGTGTTAATGGGGTAAATTATTGTGCGAAAACTGGAACAACTGATTATGATGCAGATACAATGGAAAAATTAAATTTACCTAAAAATGCTATTAGTAATCGTTGGATTGCAAGTTATAATGATTCATATTCTATAGCTTTATGGTATGGTTATGAATATAATAGTAAAGACTATTATATGACAATGTTAACAACTGGACAAAAATATTTATTCCAAGCTATTGCTAAAAAGGTTTATACAAAAAAATCAACTTGGGAAACACCTGATAATGTAGTTGAAGTTGAAGTTGAAACTGAATTACCAGAAGCAAAATTAGCTAGTGAATTTACTCCTAAAGCTAATAAAGTTAAATCATTATTTATTGATGGTATGCAACCTACTGAAGAATCAAAAAGATTTTCACAATTAGATAATGTAACTAATTTAAATTATGATGATAGTACTAGTACCCTTAGTTGGGATGCTATTAAAACACCTGATTTCATTGATGAAACTTATTTAAATAACTTATTTACGCAAATGTATGGAGACCAAAAAAGTGAACCATTACAAAAAAGATTAAGTTATAATAAAAAGAATATTGGAACAATCCAATATAATGTTTACATTAAAGAAAATGATGAATTAAAACTAATTAAATCAACTAGTGATACTAAAATTAATTATAGTATTGATAAAACTACAACATTTGTTGTTAAAACAAGTTATACAATATTTAAAAATAATATTAGTTCTGGAGTTGAAATTACTTATGAAAAACAAAAAGTTGAAAGTATAATTACTTCTGAATTAAATAGTGATGATATAATTAGTTTAACTGTTGGTAGTCCTTATATTGAAGTTCAAAAGCCTATCATTGTTTATGAAAATTTAATTGATGTTACTAGTAGTGCGAATATAATTAAAACTATTACTAAAACTAGTAACGATGAAATAGTTGATAGTATTACAACAGATAATATTGAAACATTTAAAATAACTTATCAAATTACTTATAAGGATTATACTAATACTATAACTAAAATAGTTGAAATCAAATAAAAAGACCTATTGGTCTTTTTTACATATATTTTTTAATTTGCAATTTAAACATTTAGGATTTTTAGCTTTACAATAATATCTTCCAAATAAAACTAATTGATGGTGTAGTTTGGATAAATTTTCTTTAGGAAAAAATTTATTTAAATCTTCTTCTATTTTTAAAACATCATTGCTATTACTAATTTTAAGTCGATTACTAACTCTTTTTACATGAGTATCAACAGCTATACAATTTTCATTAAATAAATTACTTAAAACAACATTAGCTGTTTTTCTTCCTACTCCAGGTAAACTTTCTAAAAATTGTCTATCATTAGGAACATATCCAATATTTTTTAAACTTTCAGCTATATTTATAACATTATAAGCTTTCTTTTTTATTCCTAAAGGTTTAATAATATTTATTATATCGTTTATTGAAGCATTACTTAAAGATGTTAAATCTGGATATTTTTTAAATAAAATATTAGTTACTTCATTAACTCTTTTATCAGTAGTTTGTGCGGATAACATAACAGCTATTAATAATTCATAATCTTTATTGTAATTTAATTCACATCTTGCATTAGGTATTAATTCATCTAAATAATCAATTATTTCATTCATTTAACCAATCATAATCCGCTATTTTTTTTGTTGGTTTTTTTGTATTGTAATTTTTTCTATCTAAAGCAATATCTTGTTCTGATTTAATACCTTTTTTTTGCCATTCGTGTAATATTTTATCGATATATCTTAAATTACTCACACCATTAAATGTTGCTTCACGAACTGCTAATAAAATTAGTTTTTCTTCAAAATCTTGTAACCAAGTTTTAATTATTTCATATTCCATTGGTGAGAGTGTTCTTCCAAATTCTTTTTCAATTATACTATATACATTTGAATTAGTTTCTTGTTCATCATTAATAATTATAAAGCCTATTTTTTGATATAATGGTTCTAAATTGATTATTTCATCTTTTATTTTATTATCAGTTATTTCAATTTTTATTAATCCTTTATCAGTTAAATTGCTTATTACTTCCATAAATTCTTTTAATTCAAATTTTATTTCTTTTGAAATAAGTTTTGGATTAAAACTACCTTCATAATTAATTAAATATATTAAAACTATAAATTCTTTTTCTGTTATATTTAAATTACGATAATTATTCATTAATATTGTTGGAACTATTAAAGGTTTTGTTTTTATTAAATTAATAACTTTATTAATCATTGTATCACATCCATAAAATATTTTATCATTTTAAAAAAATAAATACAATAATTAGTACTTATTTTAATATATTTTATTATCATATTGTTCAAATAATTTTAAGCATTCATCGTGTTTTAGTTGTTCGATATTTAAAAGTTTTAAATCTTTTTTATTGATAAAATCATATATTTTTTGGTCTCTAAATCCTATTTTATAAGCATCTATTAAATCTGTTCCATAATATACTTCTTTTATATTAGCCCAAATTATTGCTGATAAACACATTGGGCAAGGATAAGCTGTTGCATATATTTTATAACCAGTTAAATCATATGTATTTAATTTTTTGCAAGCTTTTCTAATAACATTTATTTCAGCATGGGCTGTTGGATCATTATCTTTTAATACTGTATTAGATGATACTGCTATAACATTATTATCTTTATCTACAATAACTGCTCCAAATGGTCCTCCCATTCCTTGTTTCATTGTTTTTTCTGCTTCTTCTATTCCTAATTTCATTATATCCATTTATAATCACCTATAATTAATATATCATTTTATTTTATTATTAGCAATATAAAATTTTTTCTTGAAACTTCTTCCTATATATTGTATAATTATAACGAGATATGCAAGAT
>CAZTXU010000032.1:0-10362 GCA_964617705.1 uncultured Muribaculaceae bacterium | reverse complement strand
AGCAGGAAGTAGTGAAAGTACTACATGTAATGCTTATAATACAACAAATGGAATGTTAGCAAGTACAACAGGAAATATTTATGGAATATATGATATGAGTGGTGGTTCATGGGAATATGTAATGGGAAATATGTTAAACGAAAGTAATGCATTCTATTCAAGTGGTGCAGGATTTACTACCACTCCAGATGCAAAATATTATGATAGTTATAAATATGGTACAAACGATACAAGTCATGAAAGAGGAAAATTAGGAGATGCAACAAAAGAGACTTTATCGGCATTTGGAAGTTATAGTGGTGGATGGTATTCAGATGCCTCAAACTTCACATTTAACTCGAGTGGTAATTTTAGAAATAAGTCTTGGTTTGTTCGTGGAAGTGACTATATCCATGGTACTAGTGTTGGTGTGTTTACCTTTGGCTACACTGTAGGCAACAACGAAAACTATTCCGCCCGTGCTATTCTTGTAAAACAATAAAAACTGAAAAATTTTCAGTTTTTTATTTTACTTATTAAATTATATTTGATAAAATATAAATATGAAGCATTATATAAAAGGAAATTATCGAAAAAGTATATTCTCATCAGACCAAGGATTTGTTATTGGTCTTTTTAAAGTACGAGAAACAAACGATGAAAATATAAGTGAATATACCAATAAAACAATAACATTTACAGGATATTTTCACGAATTAAATGAAGATGATTTATATATTTTTTATGGAGAAGATACAATACATCCAAGATATGGATTACAATTTCAAGTAACAGAATACGAAAGAGTCACACCAAAAGATAAAGATGGATTAATAGAATTTTTATCTAGTGATTTATTTAAAGGTGTAGGTGAATCATTAGCCACTAACATAGTAAACGAATTAGGAAATGATGCTATTGAAAAAATACTTGAAAATGAAGAAGTTTTATACGATATACCTAAATTAACTATAAAAAAAGCTCATAGAATTTATGAAACATTAAACAAATATGAATCTTCACATCAAATAATAATTTATTTAAATGAATTAGGTTTTAATATGAAAGATTCTTTAAGTATATATAACACTTATAAAGACCAAACTATTAATAATATAGAATACAATATATATAAATTAATTGATGATATAAATAATATTTCATTTGTTAAAGTTGATGAAGTAGCTAGAAAATTTAATATCAAAGAAGATGATGAAAGAAGAATTAAAGCCGTAGTAATTTATATAATGACTAAACTAACATATGAACAAAGTGATACATATTTAGAATACCAAGAAATATATAATGGAGTTTATAATTATTTAAGAATAGATTTAAACAATGAAATATTTGAAAGATTATTAAATGAATTAGAAAATGAATTTAAAATAGTAATTGAAGATAAAAAATATTACTTAAAAGAAATGTATGATGCGGAAGAAAATATAGCAAATAAAATAAAAACAATAACTTCTTTAAGTGAAACAAAATATAAAAATTTAGAAGAAAAAATAAATTATATTGAAGAAATAAATAATTTAAAATATAGTGAAAATCAAAAAAAAGCTATAAAAAAAGCTTTAACAAATAATTTATTAATTATAACAGGAGGACCAGGAACAGGAAAAACAACAATTGTAAAAGCTATTTGTCAATTGTATATGGAATTAAACAATTTAGATTTTGAAAATGCAATTGAAAATATTGCTTTACTAGCTCCAACTGGTAGAGCAAGTAAAAGATTAAGTGAATCAACTAATTTACCTGCTTATACAATTCATAGATTTTTAAAATGGAATCAAGATAAAAATGAATTTGCTGTAAATGAATATAATAAAAATAACCACAAATTAATTATAATAGATGAAGTTAGTATGTTAGATACACTATTATTAGATAGTTTATTTAAAGGATTAAATAATAACATAAAAGTTATATTAGTAGGAGATCATAATCAATTACCAAGTGTTGGACCAGGGCAAGTTTTAAAAGATTTAATTGAAAGTGATATGATAGATATAGTTTACCTAGATTTATTATATAGACAAAATGAAGATTCATATATTACAACCCTTGCTCAAGAAATTAAAAACGATGAATTAAGTGAAAACTTTTTAGATACAAGAAGTGATTATACATTTTTAAGATGTAGTGGTTTAAATTTAAAAAATAATTTAATTAATTTATGTAATCAAATAATAAATAAAGGTTATGATTACAAAAGAGTTCAATTAATGGCTCCAATGTATAAAGGAGAAAATGGAATCGATATGTTGAACCAAGAACTACAAAATGTATTTAACCCACCAAGTAGTATTAAAAAAGAAATAAAATATGGAGATGTAATATTTCGAGAAAATGACAAAATATTACAATTAGTTAATATGCCAGAAGAAAATATATTTAATGGCGATATTGGAGTAATTAAATATATTTTAACAGAAAATACAAAAAGCAAAAGAACAGAAATATATATCGATTTTGATGGTAATGTAGTTAGATTCTTACCAAAAGATTTAATAAAAATAAAACACGGATTTATAATATCAATTCATAAATCACAAGGTAGCGAATTTGAAATGGTTGTTATGCCAATATGTAAAAGTTATAAAAGAATGTTATATCGTAAATTAATTTATACAGGAATAACTAGAGCAAAAAGAAAACTTATTTTAATAGGCGAAGATGAAGCATTTGTTTATAGCGTTAAAAACAATAGTGAAATGTCAAGAAAAACCAATTTAAAAGAAAAACTTATGAATAAAATTTTAAATTAATGACAAACTATTAATGTATGTTATTACATACCATCGTTTTACTAACTGTGAGGTGAGATAATGAAAGTAGCTAAAAGTATGATGTTAATAGGTTTAGGTGTTACAGGAACACTAGCTTACCAAAAATACGGTAAGTGTGCAATGAATGAACTTGAAAAAGTTGTTGATAAAACAATGAATAAAGTAAACAAAGAGTTAGATGAAATGATGTAATAAAAACCCCTTATTTGGGGTTTTTAATTATAAAAATATTTTTTAAACAAAAAAAATACACAAAAAATTAAAAAAGTGATATAATAGTACCAAGGAGGAAATAATATGTTATTAGAAGTAGAATTTGAAAATTGTTTTGCATTTAATGAAAAAATTACTTTTTCAATGCAAGCAGATATGCGTACAAAAAGGCTACCATATAATGTTTTAGAAATAAAAGAACACATTGATGTTTTAAAATCAGCAGTTATATATGGACCAAATAATACTGGTAAAACTAATTTTGTTACTTGCATGAGTTGTCTTAAATCTACACTATTAAATAGACCTTTTTATACATTAAAAAGTAATGTTTTTAATGAAAAAAATACTGTTTCAATAGTAAAATTAAAACTATTATGTAGTGGTAATGTATATACTTATATGTATAAATATGACACATTAACAAATGAATACTTATACGAAGAATTTAGTCAAATTATAACTGATAAACATGGAAATGAAACTTTTAAAAATTTATTATTGAGAGATTGCATAAATAATAATTATAAATCTATCGATAAAAAATTAGAAGAATTTTTACCACTAATTTCAAAAAATAATATTATTATTTATAGCATTGAAGAAGAAAAATTTGATATCTTAAAAACAATCAAGACTATTTTATTTGATTTTGGTAGTAAATTAGTAATATTAGATATGAATAGAATAAATGAAAATAAAACAATTATGTACTTAAAAAGAAAAGACGATAAAACAAAAAAAATGGTTGAATTAATTAAAAATGCTGATTTATATTTAGACGATTATTATATTGATGATGAGTCTATAAATGAATCTTTAAATAATTTTATGAATTATGATATTTCTAAAAAAATAGTTTCAGTTTATAAAAATAAATCTTTTTCTAGTTATGAATATGATTCAGTTGGAACAAAAAAATTTGCTTCATTAGCAAGTTATATAATTGACGCAATTGAAAAAGGAAAAATTTTAATCATTGATGAAATTGATAGCAGTTTACATTTTAAACTAACAAGAGCGATAGTAAGTTTATTTAACAATTCAATTAATACAAAAGCTCAATTAATTTGTACTTCACATGATATAAGTTTATTAGATTGTAAATATTTATTTAGAAAAGAACAAATTTGGTTTACTAATAAAACCGATACAACAACAGAACTTTATTCTCTTAAAAAATTTAATTCTAATGATGATGGCATAAGAGAAAATAGTGATTTAATTAGCAAATATGAAAAAGGTTTTTTTGCTAGTATTCCAGAACCGAATTTAATTGAAGGACTATATGAAGAATAGTTTTTATAGAAGAATTTGTATCATCTGTGAAGGTTACGAAGAACAAGATTATTTAAAAAGATTAATTGATTTGAATGTTTTTAATCGAAATTATGAGTTTATTTTAATAAATGCTAAATCAATTTTTAATATATTTTTAAGATATCAAGAAAAATATGCTTCAAATTCTTATCATTTAGTTTTAATGTTTTGTGATACCGATAAACTAACAGAATATAAAACATTAAAACAACAAATTAATAAATACCACACAAAGGATGTTGCTAATGAAATTATAATGTATGGTAACCCTTGTACTATGCAAATAATATTATCACATTTTATAAAAATCAAATTAAAATCGCAAAGTAAAAATATTAATGCACATTATATTGAACAAGTAAGTGGGATAATAAATTATAAAGCTAAAGACAATCAAAGAAATGAACTAATGAACAAGATTAATCGTACAAATTATAAAACATTAAAAGAAAACATTTCTGAATTAGAAGATAATGATACTAAATGTGGGACAACTAATTTTTTAAAATTTATAAGTTATTTTGAGAGTGAAGATTCCTCTTGGATTGATGAAATAAATGTTTAAAAATATCTGATTTTTTCAGTTAATTAGATTAAATATCATCAATTTAATTATAATTATTAATCATAAAAATTTTCAACAATGTTATTGATTTAAGTTAATATCATGACACCATTGAAGAGTTGATTGCAATCAAGGAAGTAAAAGATAATATAAACTTATGGATAAATGAGGATGGAATTTTTATTAAATAAAGATAGTGTAAATGGTAAAATAATTCATGTGATACATCTTCTTTCAACAATTTGATTGTTGTTAATGATACTATAAGAATGTACAAAGTTATATTGACATTTTCTAACTGAAAAAGTCGGTAATAGAACTTAGTAAAATCTAAGTTCTTTTTAATTTTTAAATAATTTATTTTCAAAGTGCAATCTTGTGTTTCCAAAGTGCAATAATTGCACTTTAGAAGAACAAGCAATTATAAATATTATTAGAAGTAATCCAATGATAAAACAAGAAGAAATTGCTAATATGATTAATAAATCACTAAGAGCAGTTAAAACAATGGTTAGCTGCTTAGGTAAAGAAATAATTGATGAAGTATTTGATTCATCATTAACAGTACTTTTCTAAGCATCTAAATTGATAATTAACATAAATAATTATTGCCAATTTTTAAAATAAATTATATAATATAAATATGAAAAAAGAATATAAAAAACAAATAGAAAAAAGAAAAAAAATTAAAATTAACTGGAATTGGATTATTAAAATAACTTTACTATCATTTGCAATAAGTATTATTTTTTCAACATTGTCGGAAGGAATAATTGCTAATGTTAATTTACCAGTAAGTATAATAATATTACTTATATTTATAATTATCGGTATTTTATTTGATATGATAGGAGTAGCAGTTACTTCAAGTGACGAAGCACCATTTCATTCAATGAGTTCAAGAAAAGTTAAAGGTGCGAAAACAGCAGTTAAATTTAAAAAGAATGCTGATAAAGTTTCAAGTTTTTGTAATGATGTTATAGGAGATATATGTGGAATTATTTCAGGTACTGTTGGAGCAACTATAGCAATATCTATTTCTAATACATTAAATATACCAATATTTATTTGTTCACTTATAGTTACAGCTATAATTGCCTCATTAACAATTGGCGGGAAAGCAACATTTAAAAGTGTAGCAATCAATCAAAGTAATGAAATATTATATAATTTTGCTAAAATAATTGAAACTTTTAAAAAATAAATTTTAATATAGGATTATAACAATGTAAGTTTAAGAAAATGTTTCTCGCTTACGGGTGGTGCGGGTTATAAATGATCCCGATTGACAATGTTTCTCGCTTACGGGTGGTGCGGGTTATAAATGATCCCGAGAGAAAATATTTTGAAAATATAGAGTTTTCTTTTTATTTATAGTATAAAATTTATTGAAATTAAAGAAAAATAAATTTTATTAAAAATCAAAAAAACAATTGACAGATTTAATTTTTCAAGGTAAGATTATAACAATAGGAGTTGATAATTATGGAATTAAAAGGAAGTAAAACAGAACAAAATTTAATGGCTGCATTTGCTGGAGAAAGTCAAGCAAGAAATAAATATACTTATTATGCTTCACAAGCTAAAAAAGATGGATACGAACAAATAGCAGCAATATTTGAAGAAACAGCTGGTAACGAAAAAGAACACGCTAAAATGTGGTTTAAATTATTAAAAGGTGGTAAAGTACCTAATACAATAGATAATTTAAAAGATGCTGCTAGTGGTGAAAATTACGAATGGACAGATATGTACGCTAATTTTGCTAAAGAAGCAAAAGAAGAAGGTTTCGATGATATAGCAAGATTATTTGAAGAAGTAGGAAAAATAGAAAAAGAACACGAAGAAAGATACTTAAAATTACTTGCCAATATCGAAGATGGAATTGTTTTTGAAAAAGAAAATGAAGTATATTGGATTTGCCGTAATTGTGGACACATTCACTATGGTTCTTCCGCACCAGAAGTATGTCCAGTATGTTCTCATCCAAAATCATATTTTGAAATGCGAGCAACTAATTACTAGTTGCTTTTATTTTAGGAGTTGTTATGATTGAAGATAAAAGAGTACCAATAAATAAAGATAATATATCAATTACAAGAGATATAGACAAATGTATTAATTGTGGAACATGTAAATCAGTTTGCAAATATTCATCATGCGTTTTTGAAAGATACAAAATAAAAGAAGATTCAGTTTGTATTAATTGCGGTCAATGTACTTTAGTTTGTCCAGTTAATTCACTACACGAAGTATACGATTACATAAAACTAAAAGAATTAATCAAACAAAAAGAAAAAATTTTCATCTTCCAAACCGCACCAGCAGTAAGAGTAGCTTTAGGAGAAGAATTTGGATTAAAAGAAGGAACATTTGTTGAAGGAAAAATGATTAGTTCAATAAGAAAACTTGGAGCCGATTATGTTTTCGATACAACTTTTGGAGCTGATTTAACAGCAATAGAAGAAGCTTGTGAATTAATAAAAAGATTAAAAACAAATACAAATTTGCCTTTATTTACAAGTTGTTGTCCAGCTTGGGTAAAATACATTGAAATATTTAAACCAGAACTTATACCAAATTTATCAACAACTAAAAGCCCTATTTTAATGCAAGGAACAATTATAAAAGAATACTTTACAAGCATTAATAATATCGATAAAGATAAAATAATTAGTGTTGCCATCACGCCATGTACAGCTAAAAAAGAAGAAATAAAAAAAGATAATAATATCGATTATGTAATAACTACCAAAGAATTAGCTATGTGGTTAAAAGAAGAAAACATTAATTTATTAGATTTAGAAGATAGCAATTATGATGATATCATGGATAAAGGTAGTGGTGGGGGAATAATATTTGGTAGTACTGGAGGAGTATGCGAATCAGTATTAAGATGTGTTGATGATATTTTAGAAGGAAATAATAAAGAACTTTTAAACTTAAAACAAGTTCGAGGATTAGAAGGAATAAAAGAAATAACTTTTACAATTTTAAATAAAAAATGTAAAGTAGCAGTAGTTTCACAAATAAAAAACGC
Organism: uncultured Muribaculaceae bacterium; assembly: GCA_964617705.1. GTDB lineage: Bacteria > Bacillota_I > Bacilli_A > RF39 > UBA660 > Faecisoma. Next base: position 2,447 of record CAZTXU010000032.1, on the reverse strand, counting down.
TAAAAAATTATTCAATAAATTAGAAGAATATGATTTTATCGAAGTAATGGCTTGCCGAGGCGGTTGTGTTGCAGGAGCAGGACAACCAAAAACAACAATACCTTTAGATGATGATATAAGATTAGAACGAAGCAATAGTTTATATAAAAATGATTCCAATTTAAAAATAAGAAGTCCATTTGAAAATAAAAATATAATTAATTTATATAAAAATTATTTAGAAAAACCAATGAGTAAAAAATCACTAGAACTATTACATACAAATTTTAAAGATGAAAGTTACAAAATTGATAGAAATTTATAAAATAATATGATATATTAAAAAAGGGATGATTATATGAATAATGAAATAAAAGAAGCACTTTTAAAAGAAAAAAAAAGACAACAAGATAATATTGAATTAATCGCATCAGAAAACTTTGTTAGTAAACAAATATTAGAATTACAAGGAAGTATTTTTACAAATAAATATGCTGAAGGTTACCCCAATCATCGATATTATGGCGGTTGTGTTAATGTAGATACAATAGAAAATTTAGCTATAAATTATGCTACTAAATTATTTAAATGTAATTATGCTAATGTCCAACCACATTCAGGAAGTAACGCTAATATGGCAGTTTATAAAGCATTATTAAATCCAAATGATAAAGTAATGGGAATGAATTTAAGTCATGGAGGACATTTAACTCATGGACATAGTATTAACTTTAGTGGATTAGAGTATAATATTATAAGTTATGACGTAAACAAAGAAACTGAAATGATTGATTATGATGAATTAGAAAGATTAGCCCTATTAGAAAGACCAAAAATGATTATAGCAGGAGCTAGTGCTTATTCAAGAATAATTGATTTTGAAAGAATAAGTAAAATAGCAAAAAAAATAAACGCCTATTTTTGGGTTGATATGGCTCATATAGCCGGATTAGTTGCTACTAACCTTCACCCATCACCAATACCATATGCTGATGTAGTAACAACCACAACACATAAAACATTAAGAGGTCCAAGAGGAGGATTAATCTTAACTAATAACGAAGAAATAATAAAAAAAATAAATAAAACTATATTTCCTGGTATCCAAGGTGGTCCATTAATGCACGTTATTGCCGCTAAAGCCCAATGTTTTTATGAAGCCCTACAACCAAGCTTTGTAGATTATCAAAAACAAGTTTTAAAAAATATAAAAGCAATAGCAGAAACATTAAAAGAAAAAGGATTAAGAATAGTATCTAATGGATGTGATAACCATTTAATATTAGTCGACTTAACAAATTTAGGAATAACAGGAATTGAAGCCGAAGAATTATTAGATGAAGTAAATATTACCGTTAATAAAAATACAATTCCTTATGATACAAAATCACCAACTATTACAAGCGGAATTAGAATGGGAAGTCCAGCTATGACAACAAGAGGATTAAAAGAAGAAGACTTTAGAGAAATTGGTTTAATTATTTATGATACATTAACTAAATGTGATAATAAAGAAAACTTAATTAAAAGAGTAAAAAAAATTACTTCAAAATACAAATTTGAGGAGTGATATTTTGATTTTAAATGGAAAAGAAGTCAGTTTAAAAATAAAAGAAGAAATTAAAAATAATATCATAAAAAATAATTTCATTCCTAAACTAGTAGTTATTCAAGTAGGTAATGATGAAGCAAGTAATATATATGTTAATTCAAAGAAAAAAACTTGCGAAGAAGTAGGAATTTTATTTGAACACCTAAAATATGAAAAACCAACCTTTGAAGAATTACAAAACAAAATAATTGAATTAAATAATGATGATAATATCCATGGAATATTAATTCAACTACCACTTCCAAGTTATTTAGATTCTAATAAATTAATTAACTTAATAAATCCTAATAAAGATGTCGATGGATTAACAACAATAAATATGGGTAAATTATTTAAAGGAGAAAACAATTTAATTCCTTGTACAGCTTTAGGAATAATTAAATTATTAAAATATTATAAAGTTAATTTAAATTGTCATGTAGTAATAGTTGGAAGAAGTAATTTAGTTAGTAAACCTTTAGGACAATTATTTTTACAAGAAAATGCTACAGTTACTATGTGCCACTCATATACTAAAGATTTAAAAAAATATACCCTTTTAGCAGATATATTAGTTGTTGCAACTGGAGTTAAAGATTTAATTAAAGAAGATATGGTAAAAAAAGATGCTTATATCATCGATGTAGGAATTTCAAGAATAGATGGAAAACTATATGGAGATGTTTGCAAAGACAATTTAATTAACTATACACCAGTTCCAGGTGGGGTAGGTCCTATGACCGTTGCAATGTTATTAAATAATGTTTATGAATGTTTTATAAAAAATACTAAAAGTTAATTGAAAATATTAACTTTTTTTGTTATAATCCCGAGTTTGACAGTTGTAAGAAGCAAAAAACTCCCTAAGCCTTATTTT
>CAZTXU010000031.1:0-10420 GCA_964617705.1 uncultured Muribaculaceae bacterium | reverse complement strand
AATGGTGGGCGATATAGGACTCGAACCTATGACCCCCTGCTTGTAAGGCAGGTGCTCTAACCAACTGAGCTAATCGCCCGTACTGACCATAATTGGTCTGACGTATTTAACTATACCATTTCTAAAATAATTTGTCAATAGTATTTATTTAATTTTTTGGTCTTTTTTTAAACTTTCTTGAATCCAAATAGGTAATTTGTATGATAAAGTCTTAAATCCAAGTCTTGTTTCAACAATTTTTCTTGTTCTTTTTCTTGGTTTTATTTTACAATTTACATTCTTGATACTTAAATTAAGATGGCCTAAAGATTCATCAACATCAATTATTCGAGCATAAATCACATCACCAACATTTAGAAAATCAGTTATATTTTTAACAAAACCATCAGAAATTTCAGAAATATGTATTAATCCACTATAGTATTCATCAAAATTGACAAAAGCTCCATATGTTTCTATACCACTTACCGTTCCTTTTACAATCTTTCCTTTTTTATATTCTAACATAACCCACCTCTTAACAATTATATCACATTTTTAAATGGTATTTACATTTTATTTATTTTTTTATATAATGAATAAAGGTGATAATATGGAAGAAAAAATAATTATTGATATAATAAATCAATTAAGACCATTTCTTATTAATGATGGTGGGAATATTGAATTTGTTAAATATGAAAATGATATTGTATATGTTAAAATGAGTGGTGCTTGTGCTGACTGTGGTATGCTTGATATAACTTTACAAGAAGGAATATTAGCTGCTATTCAAAGTGAAGTTCCAAGTGTTAAAGAAATTATTAATTTAACAAATTTTTATTAAGAAATTCTATATTAGGGAAATTATTATCTTTTAATATAAAATATAGATTTCTTAAAAACAATTCATAATCATCAACTTTACTGATGATTTTTTTTAATTCATTTTCATCTGTTTTTCCTGAAATTATTTTTTCATAAACATCAAAATAATAACTTGGATATAACATTCTTGATAAAAAAAGGATTTTTTCTGTTTCATCTAAATTAGAAACATATATTTTTATTGTTGGTAAAATATCAATGTTGTTGAAAAAACAACTTTTAAGGTACTCACATGTATCTCTTATTCTTAAATCAATAATTAAATTTAAAGGGTTATATAATTCTATTAATGATTGTTCATATAAAACTCGACGATGAGATATAGATAATCTTTCGATTTTATTAGTATTTTTAAACAAACTAATTCCTATTTCTGCTAGTCCTACATAATAACTAAAACTTTCTCTTATTATTGGATATTTTTTTCCTATTTGATTTATTTGATATTCAAAATAATCTATTTTTTCACACCATAATTTAAACCAATTATCACGTCTTAAATTATCTAATTTACTATTTATTATAATATTATTAAAGATAATGATATCATTTAATTTTATTTTTATATCATCAACTAATATTTTCATTAAAACATATGGTATATCATTAATAATTGTTATTATTAAATTAGAATTATTTAAAATTATTTGGTGGCATAAAACGCCTCTTTTTATAAGTTCACAAGACAATTCGTAAACACTTTCTATATCTTCTCTATCACAAGGAGTTAATATATAGTTTTCTTTGTTACTAGTAAATTTAAAAGTTTTTTCAGTTTGGTGAATAACATCAGCCGTTATATTATAATAATAACTAATAGCATTTTTCATGTGTTCACCTCAATTAAGTTTATGCTTAAAATAATAAAAAAAACACAGTTAAATTAACTGTGAATTATTTCATCAATTGCTTCTAATTTTTCTTTATATGTATTTAATTCTTCTTCTAAAATATTAATTTTATTTTCTAATATTTCATTTTTAGAAATCATATCTTTATATAATGTTTCATAATCATCTTCGATTAAAACATCTTCATTTTCTTCTATTTCATCAACTATTTGTGTTTCGATTACTTTTTTATTTTCCATTAATAAATTAACTAAATTACCTTGTAATTTAAATATACGATTATCTTCTAGTATTATATTGTTTAATTCATTTTCATTTAAATCAATTATATCTAAGGAAACTCCATCCCGATTGTTTCTAACAATATCTTTAATTGTTTCTTTTATAAATGTCCATTCATCATCATCGGTAATAATACGAGCATGATTATCAATTATTTTTGATGCGTATAATTTAACATATCCAACTTCATCCATTTCGTTTAATGAATAAATTAAATATTTATTGTTGTTTTTTTCAAAATAACGAATAACTTCACATTCTAAATTGTTTCCTTGAATATTTGTTATATTTCTTCTATTCATACCATCACCATCTTAAATATATCATTTTTTTATCAATTTTTCAATAGTTTTCTATTTTATTTGGGTTATTAGTTCACACCCTTTACAGTTTTTAGAATATGCTATATTAGAAAATAAATGAAGGGGTGGATTATATGTGTAATAATACTGATAATGATTCTTGCAAATGTATTGCTGAGATTCTAACAGTAATTAACATTCTACAACAAAACGCTAGTTGTTCAAGTGAATCTTGTTTAGAAACTTGCGACCGTGGTTTTTTAGGTTGTGGCGTTACAACATTAAGTTGTAATACAAGACCAGTAATGTTATATACTTGTTGTGGTAACGGAACTCCATGGAGTATGCCAACTACTAGAGAAAATGTTACTTGTGATGCTGTCGGTTCAAATTGTTCAAGTGTTTTCAGAGTAGAAAAAATCGATGGTTGCTGTGCGACTTTTAGAGTTTTAGCAGCTAATCCAGAAGCAAGTGAAACTAACATACCTTATGTTGCAACTAATTCTTTCTTTACAATGAATTTAAACTGCGTATGTTGTTTGAAATGTTTACCAGACACAGTTGTAGAATGTATATAAGAGCTTTATGCTCTTTTTTAATGTTTAAAATTTAAATTAGGATTCATATATTCATTTTTTCTAATTTCATATGCTTTAACTAAATCTTCTTCAAAAGCTAATTTATCATTTTGATTTAATAATTTTAGTAAATATTTAGTAAAATAAGGATTATATATAAGAATTGGTCCTATTAAATAAGTTCCAAAGAAATTATGATATTTAATTCCTTCAATATCATTGTTATCATTAAAACCATTTCCATTAATAGTTTTAATAAAAGGATATTTATTATTATATGAATAACTAAATTGACTTTTAAAACCAACAATTTTCATATTTTCAAATTCTCCTATAAAACATGAATTATGGTGTTTGGAGAAATCTCTTTTAGCATATGTTTCAAATATATTTAATCCTTCAATATCATCTATTTTTGAACCAAATATTTCTAAAGCATTTCCTGTTATTAAAAATACTTTATCTTTTTCAATTAATTCTTTTATTTTATTTTTATAAGGTTTTAATCTATTTATAACTACTTCTTGATATCTTTCCATCATTGGTCCCATATAAACTAAATCAATATTTTCATTAATAAAATGAGGTTCATCATTTATACTAGTATAATATATTTTAACATCTTTTAATGTCTTTTCTAAATAGTAAATATTAAATAAATCGCCGTATAAATTAGCTAATTCACTATATAAAACTTCTATTTTCATTTAACCACCTCTTTTATTTTTGAAACTATTTTTTTACATGTATCGACCATGTAAATATCATGAACAATAATGATTTTATCAATATTTTCAAATGATAATTGTTTATATGTATCTTCTTCTTTATCTTCGATAAAAATTTTATTTGAATCGATTCCTGCTAATAATAATCTTACTTTATAATCATAGGCTCTAAAACCTCCGATGATTATTTTTTTAATGCTATCATTTTTTAAGTATTCAAAATCGGTATCATATATCCAACTCATTACTTCTGATCTATCGTTTGCTTCTCGATCATAGATATCGTCAAATATTAAAATTATTTCTTTATTTCCTTCTAAATTAGATACATAATCAAGTGACCTTGAACTAGCTATTGGATTTTGACCTTTAGCTAATTGAGTAATAATTTCAATGTTTTTTATTTTAACATCAGAAAATCTACTTTTAACAATTTCTAAATTTTCAAAACCTTTATTTAAATCTTTTATATTTAATTCATTTAATAAAGTAATAGCTACTAATTGGTTATAAATATTAAATATACCATCATTAATTAATTTATATTTTTGATTGTTAACGGTTATTGTTCTATTATTATAATCAATATTAGTTAAAATATAATTTGGTTTATGATTAGTAAATCCACATTTAGGGCAATGAGCTTTTCCGATATGGTGGTAGCGGATATAATCATATTCTAATTTAGTATAACAATTAGGACAAACTCTAATATCTTGAACTAATGAATTTGGTTTAATAAAATCTGTATCTAATTTATCCATTCCAAAAAATATTTTTTTATTATTATTACCTAACATACTACTAATTAAATCGTCTGCATTTAATAATAATATAGAATCTTTTGGTAAACCTTCATTAATTTTATTAAATACGAAGTCTGTATGTCCATTTCTTTTCATTGTATCTAAAAATAAATTAGTAACAATTACATAATTAGGTTTTAAATCAGTTAATAACATTTTAGTACTTAATTCATCAAATTCAATAACAGCAACATCTACTTTTGATTTATTAAATATACTAACGCCTTTCATTAAAGCTTTACAAATACCTGGTTTTAAATTGGCTCCTTCTCTATTACTTGTTACTTTATATCCATAATATTCTAATAAATCGACTATAAAATTACAAGTTGTTGTTTTTCCGTTTGTTCCAGTTACAGCAATAATAATTTTGGGTTTATTGATATGTTTTAAAAAGTTTTTATCAACTTTTAAAGCTAATAAACCTGCTTTATCATTTATAACTCCTTTTTTAGTTAAAAAATAATAAAACTTACTCATCCATAAACTTATATAAAACATTGTATCATCTTCTTTCTTTATTAATTATATCATGTAAAAGAGTTTATCTGCAACCTAAAACTTTAAAGATTAATCATTCATAATTTAAATTATTTGTTTAAAATTGAAATATAATGACAATATTTTAATAAATAAATGATATAATGTAATTGGTGATTTTATGGAAAAAGTAAAATATTTATTTAAAAGAATAATAAATATGAATTATAAAAATTTTTTTAAGGTAATTAATAATGTTCATAAGAAAACGAATAAATCAAGAATATATTTATTTTTTGATATTGTTTATTGTGGTTTGAAATATCAAGCTGGTTATTTTGATTATGAATTATTTGAAATGTACAATTTAAATAGAAAACAAAGGAAAACTGTTTTAACAAGAGGAATAAACAATCATTTTATTAAAAAATATAATGATAAAAGATTTACGCATTTTTTCTTAAATAAGGATGAATTTAATAAGAAATTTAATCAATTTATTAAAAGAGATTGGTTAGTTATCAATGAAAATAATGAAGATGAATTTAATGAATTTATTAAAAATAAAGAGGAAATTATTGTTAAACCTACTAATGGAACGCATGGCGATGGGATAAGAAAAATTAAGCCTAATTCTAATACTTTTAAAGAGTTATTGGAAAATAAAACTTATTTGGTTGAAGAGGTTATAAAACAAGTACCTGAAATGAATAAATTAAATCCTAGTAGTGTTAATACTATAAGAACGATAACTTTTAATGAAAATGGTAAAACTACTATAATTGCTGCTTATTTAAGGATTGGTAATAATAAAGTTGTTGATAATTTTAATGGTGGCGGTATGGTTGTTCCTATTAATGTTAAAACTCATAAAGTAGATTATCCTGCTTTAGATAAACAAGGAAATTTATATTATAATCATCCAACTACTAATACTTCGATTGTTGGGTTTGAAATACCTATGTTTGATGAGATTCAAGAATTAGTAACTGAAGCTGGAAAAGTTATCAAAGAAGTTCAATTAATTGGTTGGGATGTGGCTTTATCTGAAAAAGGTCCTTGTTTAGTTGAAGGAAATGATTTTCCTGGTCATGATATATATCAACTCCCACCTCACAGAAAAGATGGAATCGGTGTTTTGCCGGAATTTGAAAAAGTTCTCAAATGAGAACCTTTTTTATTCAAAATCAATATCTAATATATCATTTATGTTAATTAATTCATTATCCATTGTGATTAATGAATTTTTATTTCTTCCAATTATTTTTTTTGATACTGTTTTATCTTTTAATTTAATAACTACATCAGCTTTATATACATATTTAGATGAACCAAATATTTGGTTTATTTTTTGATTAACGTTTAATCCTTCATTTCTAAATTCGTGTGTTTCACTTCCGTAATATACTCGTTCGTTGTTTCCTATTTCTTTATCAATTTTATTTGCAAAAACTTTAGGTATTTTTTTATCCATAATTCACCTCAGTTAATTATATGTTTAAATTTTAAATAATTTAAAAAAAACTCTATCGTTTGATAGAGTTATTTTCCCATTTGTTTGGCAACTTCTTCAGCAAAGTTTTCTTCTCTTTTTTCCATTCCTTCGCCTACTTCAAAGCGAGCCATTTCTTCGATTGTTCCTTTATTATTTTTAACATAAGTTAAAACATCTATATCGCTATCTTTAACAAATGGTTGTTCTTCTAAACAAATTTCTTTAAAGAATTTAGCTAATCTTCCTTCAACCATTTTTTCTGCTATTTCAGCTGGTTTTCCTTCATTGATGGCTTGTTCTTTTAGTATTTCTTTTTCTTTTAATGTTTCTTCTTCTGGTACTTGGTCTTTTCTTACGTAACTTGGTCGCATAGCTGCTGCGTGCATTGCTACGTCTTTAGCTACTTCTTCATTAGCACCATTTAAAAGTGTTAAAACAGCGATTTTTCCACCCATATGGATGTATGAACCGAATACTTGGTTATCTTCTTTAACTAATTTAGAAAATCTTCTAAAAGATAATTTTTCTCCTATTTTAGCTGTTTTGTTAACTATTAATTCATTTATAGTTTCTCCATCAACTACTAAATTTAATACGTCATCATTGGTTTTTGGTTCATTTTCAATAATGGCTTTTAAAATTGTATTTACTAAATCTTTAAATTCTTGATTTTTAGCAACGAAATCAGTTTCTGAATTAACTTCAACGATTACTGCTTTATTACCTTCAATTAAAATGTCGGCTAAACCTTCTGCTGCGATACGATCGGCTTTCTTTGCAGCTTTAGAAATACCTTTTTCTCTTAACCAAGCAATAGCGTCATCAATGTTTCCATTACATGCTTCTAGTGCTTTTTTACAGTCAAGCATTCCTGCACCAGTTAATTCTCGTAATTCTTTTACTAAACTAGCACTCATAATAGCCTCCTTATCTTAAAGCTTCAATCAACTCTGATTTTTTCATAGTTGAATAGCCTTTAATATTTTTTTCTTTTGCTAAATCTCTTAATTCGCTAACTGTTTTTGAATCTAAATTGGCTTCCTCTTTTTTAGGTTCTTTTACATCTGCTTTTACTTCTTCTTTTGGTTCTTTTTCTTCTTTATTTTTTTTGTCAAATTGTTTTTTATGGAATGGTCGACGTTCATTAACTGGACGACGTTCTTCTTTTCTTTTTACTGTTTCTAATGCTTTTTGCATAATTTCATTTGGATTATCTTCTTTATTTTTATCGCTTGTATAATCAATAATTTCCCCACCGTTAGCTTCAACAATAGCATTTGCCATAACGCTTGTAATTAATTTTACTGCTCTAATAGCGTCATCATTAGCAGGAATTACATAATCAACCATATCTGGATCACAGTTTGTATCAACAATACCAAATACTGGGATATTTAATTTTCTTGCTTCACGAATAGCGATTTCTTCTTTTGATGGATCAACGATATATAAAGCTTGTGGTAGTTTAGTCATTTCTCTAATACCACCTAATAATTTATTTAATTTGTCGTATTCTTTTTTTAATCCAATTACTTCTTTTTTAGGTAAAACATCAAATGTTCCATCTTGTTCCATTTTTTCAATTTGTTCTAATCTTCTAACTCTTTGACGGATAGTTCTAAAATTAGTTAATGTTCCTCCTAACCATCTTTCAGTTACGTAATAAGAACCACTTCTAGTTGCTTCTTCTAAAATAGCTTCACTAGCTTGTTTTCTAGTACCAACGAATAATACTTTTCCTCCATCGCTAGCAATTTTGTGTAAAGCAGCGTAAGCTTCTTCAATTTTTTTAGCTGTTTTTTGTAAATCGATAATATAAATATCATCTCTTGATGTATAGATGTATTCCTTCATTTTAGGGTTCCATCTTTTTGTTTGGTGTCCAAAATGCACACCGGCTTCAAGTAAATAACTCATAGACACAACGGCCATAATATTCCTCCTTTTGTTATTTCTTTAAGATACTTCGAAATCTTTCCACTTTCGCACTAGGAAAGAAAATTCATATCTTTGTTTTGTAGTATTTATTTTAATCCCTAACTCTCGGGATGAAAGCCATTAATATTATATCATAACTTTTTAATTTTTTAACAAAATTTAGTAAAATATTCATAAGTTTTTTTATTGGACATACAATTAAATAGTTACGGGGAGGAATTTATGATTAATAAAAAAAGTATTTGGTTTTTAACCCTATTTAGTCTTATTCTAGTTTTAAGTGTTTATTATATTACTATGCCAAGTGAATTATTGCTTAATACTAATGCCAATTACAATAAAGAAGAGCCTACTGTTGAAGTAAAGGAAAGTACTGCACTAGTGGCTTTAAGGGTTGAAAATGAGGAAGAAATGATGAAGCAAATTGATGAATTAAAGCTTATATTAACAAATAATGATTCAACTATTGAACAAAAGAATGAAGCTTTTAATAAAATGAAAGAACTTAATACTAAAAGAGGTGAAGAAGAAAAAATAGAAAATAAAATTTTAGAAAAGTTTAATTTACAATCATTTGTTAAAATTAATGGAACTGAAATACAAATTGTTGTAAATAGTAGTGAACACAATAAGGAACTTGCAAATAATATAATGCGAAGTGTTCAGGAGGATTTTGAAGAACAAAAATATATTTCCGTAAAATTTACAAAATAAAATCATTTTAGGCTTTTTTGCTCACTTATTTATCTATTCATCATAAAATAATATGAATGAATATAAACCACCCATTTAAAGGGAAGTGAGGAAAACATGTCGAAGAATATTCTTACAAAAAGAGAGAAACAAGTTTTTGATTTACTTGTTTTAAATAAGTCAACTGTTGACATAGCAAACTCTTTAGGTATAAGTGAAAAAACAGTGAGAAATCATATATCAAACGTTATGCAGAAGCTAGGAGTTAAAGGTAGAGCTGCTGCTGTTGTTGAATTACTTAAACTTAAGGAAATTTCATTATAAAAGGCATATATAGCCTTTTTTTTCATAATATTAATTAGGTGAAATTATGTTAAAGAAAAAAATGATTAGAAAAATCATAATTACAACTAGTGCTTTATTTGCTTTATTTTTAATTTATCTTATTCCTAAAGAAAGTGTAAATGATTTAGAAAGTCAGCAAGAGTTAGAATATATTAATTTAGAGGTTGATACGAATCCAATATTTTTGCTTAACAGTAATAATTATTTGGGGCGTTGTCAGATAGTGATAAATAGTGATAATACAACTGATAAAATTAAAGAATTGTTACAAGTATTAATATCAGGTGGCAAAGGAGAAAATAGAATACCTAATGGGTTTAAGTCTATTCTTCCAAGTGATACTAAAATAATTAGTATTGATTTAAATGAGGGAATATTAAAAATTAATTTTTCTAAAGAGTTATTAGATATTGATGAATCTTTAGAAGAAAAAATGATTGAAGCTATTGTTTATACTGTTACTACAATTGATGATGTAAAAGGGGTAATTATATATGTTGATGGCGATGTTTTAACTAAATTACCTAAAACTAAAATTAATTTGCCTAGTACTTTAGATAGAAGTTTTGGTATTAATAAAACTAATGATTTGACTAGTACAAAAGATATTAATCAGGTAACTGTTTATTATGTTAACAAATATAATGATAATACTTATTATGTTCCAGTTACTAAATATTTAAATGATAAAAGAGATAAGATATCTATTGTTATAGATGAGTTAACTAGTTCTAAAACTTATAGTGGTAATTTGATGAGTTATTTAAATAGCAATACGAAATTATTGAAAGTTCAAGAGGAAGCCGATTTTTTACAGTTGACATTTAATTCTTATATATTTGATGATGTTGATAATAGAGATATTTTGGAGGAAGTCATTTACACTATTTGTTTGTCAATAAATGACAATTATAGTGTAAAAGAGGTAATATTTGACTATGAAAATGAAGAAATTTATAAAACTGTTTTAAAAAGTATTGAATAATTTTTAAATTTATAGTATAATCCCGAGTTTGACAGTTGTAAGAAGCAAAAAACTCCCTAAGCCTTATTTT
>CAZTXU010000030.1:0-10559 GCA_964617705.1 uncultured Muribaculaceae bacterium | reverse complement strand
TGTGAATTTTTACTAATTTTAACCATACTTTTTCACTCCAATTTTTTAATTTTTTCAATAATTTGCGAATTAAAATAGGCATTTAAATTACTCTTTTAACTTATTACTAATTTAACACATTTTCATACATTAGTCAATATCCAATTATATAAATTATTCAGTTCTTAATGCAACAACAGGATCTTTTTTACTTGCTACTTTAGCTGGTATTAAACCACCAATTACAGTTAATAACATACTTATAAACAATAACAATAAAGCATGTAAAGGATTCATTTTAGCTACATTATCTAATCCAGTTGCATTATAAATAATAACATTAGCTGGGAAAACTAAAATCCTTGCAATACCTATTCCTAATATACCAGAACACAAGCCAATAATAACAGTTTCAGCATTAAATACTCTTGTTATATCTTTTTTCCTTGCACCCATTGCTCTTAAAATACCTATTTCTTTAGTTCTCTCTAAAACAGAAATATAAGTAATTATACCAATCATAATACATGAAACAATTAAAGAAATTGAAGAAAAAGCAATCAATACAATCGTTATAGCATCCATTATACCACCTGATAAACTAGAAATTAAACTAGCCATATCAGTATATAATAATTTTTCATCTTCTATTTTATTTAAATTATAATCATCTAAATATTTAATAATTTCTTCTTTTGAATCAAAATCTCTTGGAAAAATATTTATTAAAACTGGCAAATTATCACTACCTAAATATGATAATATAGTATCTTTGTCTTTTTCATCTTTAAACTTTTCTCCTGTTAAAACATTATAATTAACATCTTTTTGTTTTAAAACAATATCTGATTTACTATTTTCTAAAACTATATAATCTACTAATTCTTCAGTATAACACAAACTAGATGTTGTTGAAACCATTTTTTTATCTTCTTTTCCTCTTATAATTCCAACTATTTTTAAAGTTAAAGTACTATTATTATACATTTCTTCATAATTAAAATTAGGAATAAAGTGAGAATCATTATTAATATACCAATCATTATTTAAAATTATTTTGATTTCTTTATTTAAAATTTCATTAAAATCAAATGTTTCTTTAGATAAATCAAACCCTAACATTTTTAATAAATCTTCATTTACTCTATTTTTACTATCAACTATTAAAACTAATTCATTTTTTTTAGTTGCTAAATTACCTTTTAATAAATCATAATTATCTTCAATCACACTGTTTTGGTTTATATCTAATGATTTAGGTAAAGTAGTTAAATACATACTATCAATAGTATTATAATTATTATCTATTTTAACTAAAGCATTTATACCAATTGCTCTCATATATGATATACCTGATACATATTTAGGATTAATACTTTCTATATAATCTATAAATTCTTGATTTATAATATTAGTATGAGTTGTATTTTCAACTATATTTTTTTGAACATATATTTTTTCTTCACTAGGATAAGAATTATTATCCACCTCAAAGTTTTCACGCATTAAAGCTAGAGTATCTTCATCCATTTCTACAGTTTGTTCACTAATCATAATTGGTAAACTAGATAAAGCTTCTTGTTCAAATTTTTCTACTTCAATATTAAAACCGTTGGATAAAGATAAAATTAAAGCTATACCAATAATTCCAATACTTGAAGCAAAAGCAGTTAAAAAAGTTCTTCCTTTTTTTGTTTTAATATTTTTAAAAGATAAACTTAAAGCAGTTAAAAAGTTCATTGCTGTTTTTCTAATTTTATATTCTTTATTATTTTTAATTTCATTATAAGGATTAGAATCACTTATTAAATTTCCATCTTTTAATTCAATAATTCTACTTGCATAATCATAAGCAAGTTCCTTATTATGAGTTACCATTATAACTAATTTATCTTTAGCTATTTCTTTAATTAATTCCATAATCTGAACACTTGTATTAGAATCTAGTGCACCGGTTGGTTCATCAGCTAATATTATGTCTGGTTCGTTTACTAAAGCTCTAGCAATAGCAACTCTTTGCATCTGACCACCAGATAATTGATTTGGTTTTTTATAAGCATGGTTTTCTAATCCAACTTGTTTTAAAGCATTTAAAGCTTTTTGTTTACGAATTTTTTTAGAAACACCACTTAAAGTTAAAGCCATTTCTACATTTTCTAAAATATTTATATGACTAATTAAATTATAACTTTGAAATATAAAACCAACACAATTGTTACGATAACTATCCCAATCACTATCTTTAAATTTTTTTGTTGATTTTGAATTAATAATTAAATCTCCAGAATCATATCTATCTAATCCACCAATAATATTTAAAAGAGTTGTTTTCCCACTACCTGATGGACCTAATATAGCTACAAATTCACTTGGTCTAAAAACAATACTAACATCTTTTAAAGCGTGTTGTTCAAAAGATAAAGTTTTATAAGTTTTTTTAATATTTTTTATTTCTAACATTTCATTCCTCCAAATTATTTATTATTTTTTTTAAAGTATTTTTAAAATTATTCAATTCTTCTTTATCAATATTATTTAATAATTTATTTCTATTTTCTTTTATATCTTTTTCAATTAATTTTAAAATATTTTTTCCTTTTTCAGTTAAATAAATTGAATATTTTCTTATATTATCTGTTTTAGTAATTAATCCTTTTTCTAAAAGATTATTAACTATTCTTGTTGTATAAGCTTTATCAATATTTAATAAAATTGTAATTTCTGATAAAGTTAACATATCGTGATAGTTAAATAAATTTAAAAAATAACCTTGTAAACAAGTTAAATCATATTGTTTTAAAGTAAAATCTATTTTGTTTTGTAATTTTTGTTTTATTTGTTTAACATATATAATGGCAAATTCAAAATCAATTTCCCCCATAATACCACCTAAATAATTATATGCTTTTTAAGTTGACTTGTCAACATAATTTGACTTAATTATTAAAACGTGTTACAATGATAAAGGTGATTATTATGATAAAAAAGATAAATATAATTGATTATTCAGAAAACACATCATTATTAAGTTCAATTATTTTCTTGATTTTAGGTTGTGTTTTGTTTACTAATCCTGGTGGGATTGTAGAATTTATTTCATATATTTTAGGTGGAGTTTTAATTATAATTGGAATCATTGATTATCTATCATATCGTAAAACTTATAAAAATTTAAATATCGCTAATAATTCATTATTAGTAACATCAATTATTTTAATTATATTAGGAATTACTTCCATAATTTGTTCTGGAGTAATTGAATCACTAGTTAGATTAATTATTGGTTCATGGGTTTTATATAGTGGGATTATGAGACTAATAAATGTTCTTAATTTTCGACAAAATTCATTTGTTACAAGATTAATTATTTCACTACTTTTAATTATATGTGGATTATATATCATTTTGAAAACTAATTTAGTTTTTAAATTTATTGGTTTAGCACTAATATTTTATTCAGTTTTAGAAATAATCGGATTTATATTTTATAAGAAAAAATAGAAGTTTTAACTTCTATCAAAATAATCTATTTGCATATTTTTTCTAACTTGTTCCATTTTTTTAATAGCTTGTAAACGAGCTTTTTTTGTTCCTTCTTCTAATATTTTAGAAACTAATTCTTTATTATTTTCATAATATTTTCTTCTTTCTTGAATTGGTTTTAAAAATTCCATCATACTTTTAATAAGTTCTTTTTTACAAGAAACACAACCTCTTTGCCCATTTTTACACTCACTACATATTGTATCAAGATTATCTTTATTTACTAAATTATGATAATAGAAAACCATACAAACATCAGGATTTCCTTTATCATCTTTTTTTATTCTATTTGGATCTGTTACTGCAGACATTATTTTTTTACTAACTGTTTCTTCATCATCTATTAAGTAAATAGCGTTACCTAAACTTTTTCCCATTTTTTCATTGCCATCTAAACCTTTAATTCTTTTATTTTCAGTTAATAAAGGAACAGGTTCAATCAATGTTTCTCCATAAATTGAATTAAACTTTCTTACTATCTCACGACATTGTTCGATTAAAGGTAATTGGTCTTCTCCTACAGGAATATATTTTCCATCAAAAATAGTTATATCAGCTGCTTGG
This sequence comes from uncultured Muribaculaceae bacterium, assembly GCA_964617705.1. Lineage (GTDB taxonomy): Bacteria > Bacillota_I > Bacilli_A > RF39 > UBA660 > Faecisoma. The sequence goes on along the minus strand of CAZTXU010000030.1, from coordinate 6,473 downwards.
CTAACAGGATAACCTAAAAATCCATATGTTATACTCTCACCACTATTACCAAACAATTCTTTTTTTTGATTAACTTCATTTTTTACAGTTGGATTTCTAAATAATCTCGATACTGTAACTAAATTAGAATAATATATAGTCATTTCAGCTATTTCAGGAATTAATGATTGAATAAATATAATTGATTTATTTGGATCAATACCGCACGCTAACAAATCTAAAGTAATTTCCCATACGTTTTTACTTACTTTAGATGGATTATTAAAATTATCTGTCAATCCTTGAACATCAGCAATTTCAAAATTTGATTCATATTTATCTTGAAAATATACCCAATTTTTAACTGCTCCAAAATAATGTCCTATGTGTAGGTTTCCTGTTGGTCTTATTCCTGTTAATATTTTATCCATAAAATCACTCAATTATTGAATCCTCTCTATTAATGTTTTTAATTTTTCTAGTTATTATTATAACATATGATAATTTTATCTGCAACCATTTCAAAGTAATTAACCAATTAAAGCAATTAGAATATAATAATACGAAGGGAGGCATTATGAAAAAAATTATTTATCCAATAATTGTAATATTAATAGTTGTTGGAATAGTTTTATTCAATCGTTTTAACGAAAAAGATAATAACCTTAAAAAGGTTCGTGTTGCTGATACTACACTAACATCAAGGTCTTATAAGTTAATAATATTAAAAAACTTGAAACTAAATAACAACACTAGGTTCGTTATCTAAAATTTCAAGTACTTTATCTAACACTTCATTTTTGGTTTTATCATCAACATTTAAATCATCAATACTCTTTAATAATAATTTAGCCTTAAAAATTGCTAAATTATTTAAAAAAAGTTTTATTCCATCAGTTGTAGGATAATTAACAAATACTTCCAAATCATTTCCCCCTATTTAAATATATTATTTAACATTTTCAATATATCTACTTTTTATTTAAAATAATAAAAATTAATGTTCTTTAGTTAACCAATTACTAATATCAATTATTTTAATACCCTCATATTGATATGTTTCATGTTTAGTATTTGCAATTAAAATTTTAGGATAAGCATCATTTATTTTTAATAAAGAATTTATTTCTCTATCAAATGTTTTTTGATCTTCAATATTATCTGATACTTGAATATAAATTTTTTCACTTTGTTTCATAGCAACAAAATCTATTTCTTTATTATAAAGAGAACCAACATAAATTTCATAACCCCTTCTTAATAATTCAATAGCAACTAAATTTTCATATATTCGACCATAATTCATATTTTTAGTACCAATTTTAGCATACTTAAATGATGGGTCTACTAAATAATATTTATCTTGAGCTGTCAAATATTTTTTTCCTTGAATATCATATCTTCTTACTTTATAAAAAGCAAAAGCATTACAAAAATAATTTAAATATTTACTTATTGTCTTATGATCAATTTTAATATTGTTTTTAGAATATTCTTTTTCAATATTACGAGATGATGTAAGATTAGAAATATTGTCCATTAAATAATCACTTAATGATAATAATAAATCATTATTTCTTATTCTATATTTTTGTTTAATATCTCTCAATATTAAAGTATCATATATTTCTTTCAAATAATTATATTTTTTTAAAGCATCATCATATACATAAGAACCTGACATTCCACCTTCTAAAACATACTTTTTAAAAGCTTGTTCACTATCGACATAATTGTAGTAAGTCATATATTCCTTTAATGAAAATGGAAAAATTTCAATTTGATAAGTTCGACCTGTAAATAATGTAGACAAATCACTACTTAATAAAAACGCATTAGAACCAGTAATATAAATATCATATTTACCAGATGAATGTAGACTATTGATAGTTTTTTCAAACCCATCACACATTTGTACTTCATCAATAAGAATATAATTTTTTTTATTTTCAATGTATTTTTCTTTAATATAATCATTCAATTTGTGGTATTCCATATAATCTTCATAATCTAACAAATTAAAATTTATACTAATTATATTAGCATCTTCAACATTATTTTTAATATATTCCTCAAATTGTTCTAATAATTTTGACTTTCCACTTCTTCTAACTCCAGTTATAACTTTAATATCTGAAGTATTCATAACGCCAATCAATTCTTTTAAATATTCTCGTTCAATAAGTTTCATATTATCCCTCACAATTACATTATACCACATTTATTCCCCAAATATGATTTTTTTTTAATTTTGGGGAATAGAATAATACTTATAAAAATATATTTAATAATAAATATTTTTTAGTTTATTAAATCATATAATACTTAAAGCGAAAGGAAATTATATGGATAATCAATATTTATATACCATTTATAGTCGTAAATCAAAGTTTACTGGTAAAGGCGAAAGCATTGAAAATCAAATAGAATTGTGCAAAAAAAAATTAATAAATAAATATAATATTGCAGAAAATAACATAAAAATTTATCAAGATGAAGGTTTTACTGGTTATAATACAAATAGACCACAATTTCAAGAAATGATGAAAGATATTAGAAATAAAAAAATTAAATGTGTAATTGTTTATAGATTAGATAGAATTAGTCGTAATGTTGGTGACTTTTGCAATTTAAAAAACGAATTTTTAAAATACAATGTAGATTTTATATCAGTAACAGAAAACTTTGATACTTCTACCCCAATGGGTTCAGCAATGTTGATGATATCATCAGTATTTGCTCAACTTGAAAGAGATACAATAGCAGAAAGAATAAGAGATAATATGTATGAACTTGCAAAAACAGGAAGATGGCTTGGAGGTAATACACCATTCGGATATAAATCAGAAAAATTGGAAACATTATCTTTAGATGGTAAAAAAAGAAGTTTATATAAACTTGTTATAATACCTGAAGAAGCAGAAATAATTAAACTTATTTGGAATAAAATGTGTGAATTAAAAGGTTTAGGAAAATTAGAATCATATTTACTTAGGCAAGGAATTAAAACAAGAAATGGAAATAATTTTACCCGCTTTTCATTAATCAATATATTAAAAAATCCAGTATATGTGATAGCAGATGATAATATTAAACAATTTTTTAAAAAAATGAATGTTAATATTTATAATCAAATAAAACTAGATAACAATCAAGGATTAATTGCTTACAATAAACGAGAAGAATTAATTGGGAAAACAAAAACTTATAAAGATATATCAGAATGGATTATAGCCATAGGAAAACATCAAGGAATAATATCAAGTAAACAATTTATAGAAGTTTGGAATTTAATAGAAATTAATAAAGATAAAAGAAGTAGAAATCCAAAACAAAATACATCAATCTTATCAGGAATTATAAGGTGTAGAAATTGTGGAAGTTATATGCGACCAAGACTTAGAAGTAAAATAACTCCTAACGGCGAAAGAACTTTTACATACCTTTGTGAATTAAAAGATAAAAGTCGTAAACAATTATGCAAGTGTAAAAACATAAAAGGTATAGAAACAGATAAATTAGTAATTCAAAAAATCAAAGAATTAACATTGCCTATAAATGATTTTATACAAAAAATAAAACTAATTGCTAATAATAAAGAAAAAGAAACAACAAAACAAAATGAACTTCAAACACTAAAAATGACATTAACAAAAAATAAAATAAAAATAGAATCATTAATAGAAAGAATAGCTTTAATTGATGTTGAATTAATTAATGATATTACAACTCAAATAAAAGAACTAAAATCAAAAAACAATGAAATAAAAAAAAGAATAATTGAATTAACTAGAGAAATAAATCAAGAAACTGATAAAAAAGAAGTAGCAATACTTGCATTAAATATAATAAATAAATATATGGACTCTTTTGATACATTAGATATAGTAGATAAAAGAATAATGATTAAAATGTTAGTAAAATCTATAGAATCAGATGGTGAAAATATCTATATTAATTATATAGGTTCTTCTAATGCTTAAAAATGTCCACGATGTGAGGGTAGCAGAAGTAACCCATAGCATTTTTTACGCTCCACAATACGTCGCTCATGCTTTAGGTTATTTTGAAGAAGAAGGGTTAGATGTTGAAATAATATTAACTTCTGGTGCGGATAAAGTAACAGCAGCTGTTTTATCAGGTGATGTTGAAATAGGTTTTTGTGGTAGTGAAGCCACTATTTATGTTTATAATCAAGGAGAAAAAGATTACCTAGTAACTTTTGCTGGTTTAACTAAAAGAGATGGTTCATTTATCGTTTCAAGAGAAAAATACGATAATTTCACTTTAAATGATATGAAAGGAAAAACAATTATCGGTGGGAGAATCGGGTATCTCATTTAAAGTGAGTACAATCTTTTAAAAATAAGGGGTTACGCATACTACTTTTAACCCGAACCATAGTTGCCAGTAATGACAATTACATTTTTTCTCTATTTTGGAGCGACAATTTTATCAAACATCTCTTGTGGATTTTTGATTTTATATACTATTTTTATCTCTCTATTTTGATTTATGATAACCTTATCAATGATACAAGATAATAACCTTTTATTAGGCTTTTTCATTTTTAAAAACTCTTTGATAATATCTTGATACTCGTTATTTGGAATAACTTTGCTTTCTATTATATTTAGTTGATTTTCTAATTCTTTTAGCATTTCCTCTTGTTTGATAGTTTCATTTATTATTTGATTACTGAAATCTCTATATTCATCTAATGAAATAACTTTATCTATTTTATCAAAATATATTTGTTTTTTTCTATTATTAAGTTTTTCCTTTTCCAACTTACAAGCATTTATTTGACCTACTAATTTATCTTTTAACTTGCTCACTTTTGATGAGTTTTTTAGTAATGTTTCAAAGTTAGTGCTTTTAACATATTTCTTACACATATCTCTAACTTCTTTTAAAATTAAATCTTCTACTATTTGATAGTTCCAAGTATGTGGTGTACACACCTTGAATTTGCTATATTTTTGATAATAAGAACAATTTATATAAGCCCTACCATCTTTTTTACTTTGTATTGAAAGAGAGTGTCTACATTCCTCACAATATAAAAAACCTCTTAATAAATAATTTTTTGAATTACTTTGTAGATTTCTATTCTTCTTATAAATAGATTGGACTACATCAAACATTTCTTTATCAATAATAGGCTCGTGGGTATTTTCAACTACAATCCAACTTTCTTTTGGTGTCCTAACTTCTTTTTTTATTTTATAGTTTATTCTCTTTCTTCTTCCTTGTGTCATATTACCTATATAAGTTTCATTATTTAGCATTTCATCAATGGTTCTAGAACACCAAAGTCCATAAGCACTTGATTTTTTACCTCTATTTAAGTTAGCATACACACTTGGAATAGGTACACCCTCTTTTGATAGTGTATCGGCAATTACCTTACAACCCATACCATCATAAGCCATCTTAAATATTCTTTTTACTACTTTTGCGGCTTCTTCATCAACAACTAATTTATATCTATTTTCTTCATCAAGTTTATAGCCATATACGGCTTTCCAACCAAGAAATAAGCCTTGTTCTTTTCTATTTTTTAAAGTTCTTTTAACTTTCTTTGATGTATCTTTGGCATATTGGTCGTTAAATACGGCTTTAAAAGGTGCTATATCATTATTTACACTATCATATAAAGTATCTATTCCATCAAGTATAGCAATATATCTTATATTGTTCTCGGGAAAATATTTTTCAACATATTCCCCAGCCTTAATATAATCTCTACCAAGTCTTGAATAGTCTTTCGTAATAACACAATTTATTTTGCCACTTTCAATATCTTTAACAAGTCTATTAAAATTAGGTCTATCAAAAGTTGTACCACTAACACCATCATCAACATACTCATCATATATTTTAAAGTTATCTTCTGCTTTATTTATAAAATCTAAAATAATATTTCTTTGATTTGTAATACTTTCACTTTCTATTTTCTTTTTATCTTCATCTTCACGAGATAAACGAATATAGATAGCAGTATTATATATCATTTTTTACCTCCTTTTCCCTTATTTTTAAAGGGTTTACACTAAATCCAATTCATAATATTCATAGTAAAACTCAATTAAAAATTGTTCTATAATTTCTTGTAAACTTTTGCCATCTTTGGCAAACTCACTTTTTATAACCATAAGTATCACCTAATTAAACTTATGCCGACATAAGACTTTTATTAAATCCTTTCTTTCCCTTGGGTAATTAAAGAATACCAATATTTGAGAATAAATACTTTAACAGGAAACTACCGAAAAATGTTGTGATTTAAAAAGCAATAAAATAATTTATATAAAAAAACGACTACTTGCCAAATAATCGTATTTATGGTATTATGTATATATCAAGGGAACTTGAATAAAATAAAAATGGGAATACCTAACAACGCAATGTTGAGTACTCGCCACAAATTTGGTTCGCACTTAATCTTGTTAGATTGAGTGCTTTTCTTTTACATAGATTACTACTTTACG
>CAZTXU010000029.1:0-11063 GCA_964617705.1 uncultured Muribaculaceae bacterium | reverse complement strand
ATTGATTTCTATATATCAAAGTTCGAATAGTTCGAACAGATTCGTCAATGGTGCCGGAAGATAGAATTGAACTATCCGCTGTTTCTTACCAAGAAACTGTTTTACCACTAAACTATACCGGCATATCAACAATTGTAAAATGTATATCAATTTATGTAAATAATATTATGTGTTTTTAACAACTTTATTTAATATCATATATAATAACATAAAAAAAGACTTTTGACAAGTCTTTCATATCTATCTGGCGTCCTCGAGGTGACTCGAACACCCAATCTACCGCTTAGGAGAAACTCGGGTTTAATTTCAAATAGCGTTTGAATTTTTAAAAATCCCTTTGTTTATTTCAAATTCAGCAGATTTTACTGTTTGAATTTTTCAAATAGAATTTGAACATTTTTTATTATTTCAAATAAAATTTCATAAAGTTCGCGACATTTTCGCGAATAGCTATCTAAAACTACTATCCTAATTTCTCACATATATTTTACTATTATAAATCATTTATTTCAACATATTCATCTAAATATATTTCATTATCCATATCATTTTCATTTATTTTATACGATGCATAAATTTTTTTAAGAAACTCCTCATCTTTTGTAAGTTCTTTTTTATGTTCTTCAATTAATTTGTCAATTTCTAAATTTGGGCATAAGGCATTTATATTGGCTTTGTTTATATGATATCCATATCCTCTAGTACCTACTGAATTAGAAACTAAATCATTTACGATTTTATATATATTATTCGAATTTATATTATCTAACACATATTGTTTTACAGATTCATTATTATAATGATATAAAGCCCAAATATTATCTTTAACATAATATTTTTTATCATATAAATTTATTTTATTTTTATAAATATTTTCACATATTTCATTATAAACTTTTTCATAATCTTCTAATCTTTTATCATTTTTCTTATCGCTATGATTTAACCAATATTTAATGTTACTTAAGAATCCTAATGAATTATAATCTTTTCTTATTTCGTTAATAAATTTTAAAAATTCTTCTTCTGATAAATCAATTAATATTTTTGAAATAACAACAGCACATCTAGATAGAGAATCTAGTCCGCCAAAAATAGGAGTATTTCTTAAATATTTGTGACTTCTATATAAACAGATAACGGCATTAAGTCTTTTTGTTTCAGCTATTTTATTCATATTTAATTCAAAAATTTCCATAAAAACTTTTAGTTCTGCAAAATCAAATGTCTTAATTATATCTTTAAAGCTATTTTGCAATTCAACTTTGTTATCAATTGTATTTATTAATTCTATAGCTTTAGCTACATTTTTATTTAAAATTATAAATTCATTTTCATTATTAGTAAAATACAAATCAAAATATCTTGCGTTGAATATTCTATTATCCAAAATACCTTTTTTATATTCTGATGGATTTCTATATTCTTCAAAAGGTTCTTTATCATCTAAATAATTTTTTACAGTAGGAAACATTTTTATTAAGGATTTTTCAAACAATGAATTTTCTTTATTTGAAAATAATTCTTTAAAATATAATTTTGTCTCTTCGTTTAATTTACTTCTATTTAAAATATATAAATCTTTATAATAAATTCTATCATCTACTATGAAAAATTTCTTTTTGTTCCATATTTCATAATATAGTTTAATATTATTATTTTTGATATACTCTAAAGATACATAATCCTCATAGTTTAAATTACTATTATTAAAACTAGATGATAACATAGAATTAAAAAATCTCTTTAGCTCCCTTAATGATTTAAATTCACAATTATCATTTATATTAAAATCTGATGATACAAGATTATTTTCTTTTAATGATTTACAAATTTTGTTCTTTAAATTATTAATCACAGTTAAATCTACTTCACCTATATCAATTTTCAATTGAACTATTTTCTCCATATATTTATTTGAAGTATTAAATATTTCATTTAAACATACATTAATAATTTCTTCATCATAAAGTAATAAATAAATTGTATTACTATAGTTTGCTATTGTTTTAATGCTTTTTATTAAGAATACTGCTTTTTCATTATCAATTCTATCTAAATTATCAATAATTAAAATCATATTCTTATTTTCTCTTTTTAATTTTTGTGTAATAATTTCATTTAAATCATCTTTACTTCTAAAAACACTAATAATCTTTTTTAACATACTACTAATAATTGATGATTTAGAACTAAAAACAGCCTCAATTATATAATTTATCATATCCTCTACATCATCATATTCTTTTGTTATTTCTAAGCTAGTTGCAATTTCTAATAATAAGCCCTTCAAAATTGCTTTTTCATCTCCATATTGCCACGGATCAAATTTTACAACTATATAATTTTCATAAATTTCATTTTCTTTCATTATTCTTAAAACATTATTAACAATAGTAGTCTTTCCACTTCCCCATTTACCATTTAAACCAATAGTAAAACTTTCTTTAGGTTTGCATTTTATTATACTATTGTATAATTGATTAATAATATTACCTCTGTCTAATAAATCATAATCTACTTCTTTTTCTTCAATAAAAATTCCTTTTGATTTATCAACATCAAAGTGTCCGTCACAAAATCTTTCAAATCTATTGTATTAAAATTTAAAGTATTATCTTCTTTTTTAGAAAAATTCATTATTTTTATTCTTATACATTGTAATATTATATTTAATAATAATCCAACCAATAACATTATTATTTTATAAAGCTTATAATCAAAAAATATAACATATCCAAGTAATGATACAACTGATAATAATATAATAAATAATTTTTGGTCTACAGAATTTAATTTTGTATTTATGAAATTATAGTCATAAGATATCATTATAGTTGCTATACTAAATAATATAATTATAAATAATTTACCTTCTGATATAAGCTTTGTTGGTATATTTAAAACATCAATATACGTTATAGCTATACAAATAAAAATAGAAAAGATAATCATCCATTTAATTTTATATTTATTAAAAAGTTCACTTAAATATTTTTTAATAAAAATCACCTTCTTTTAAGTTTTTTATATATTATATCATTATTTAAAATTTAAAAATAGATATTACAGCTTTTTCTTCCATAAAATTGGAATGTAAATACTTCAATGTAGTTGATAATTGCGAATGTCCCATTAACTTTGATACTAATGATATATTTAAATTTTTATTTTCATTTATTTGCAAACTACAATAACTATGTCTTAATCCATGAAGAGTTATATATTTTAAATTATATTTATTTATAAATTTATTCCACCTATAATTTAAATAATCAAAACCAATTCTTTTGCCCTTTTTATTTATAAATAAAATACTATTATTTTTAGTTATATTTGTTCTTGCTTTTAAATAGACTTCCAATATTTCTACCATATTCATAGGAATTGGAATACTTCTATAACTAGACTGCGTTTTTGGAGACACTTCATAGTATTTATGCTCAAATTTATTCCAATTTAAATTTCTTGATATAGTTATAGTTCCATCTAATAAATTTATATCTTCTAAGTGTAATCCTAATAATTCACATTTTCTCATTCCAGTAGTTATTAATAGTGAAAATATAGTTTTATCAATAATATCTTCACTCTGCAACAATTCTAATATTTCAAAAATTTCTTGTTTAGAATATATACTCGTTTCTGTATATTTAACCCTTTTGATTTTCACTTTAACTAATGGATTTGTTTCAATAAACTCCCAATCAACTGCTCTATTAAACATATTTCTCATAACTTTATAAACTCTATAAACAGTTTTATCAGAAATTTTCCCTGTTAAATTAAAATTATCTTTATTCCTTAAATTTGAAAAAAATTCTTGTAATTGTAATGCTGTTACTTCATTTATCTCTTTATCTCCTAAATCAGGTAATACATATCTAGTTAATGTTTGTTTCATTGAATAAGCTGTTGTTGTTTTTAATTCTTTCATACAATAAATTGAAAACCAAATATTTACAAACTCATTAATAGTTGCATACTTTCTAGATTTTTTATTATTTATTAAAGTCTTTTCCGCCATTTTTATCTTTCTAATATCCTTTGCTTCTTTCAACGTTTTACATGTACAAGAATAACAATATCTTCTACTCCTTATAAATAATCTATATTTATTATTACTTAGTTGATAAATATATTTATCAACTAAAATTGATTTATTTTGTTCCATATAAAAACCTCCTTCAAACAAATTATTTTATCATTTTTTTCAATCTGTTCGCTTGTTTTAAGGAGATATCTATATTATAATTTATATAGGGAAACTTAATTGTTGAGTGCTTGCCAACTTCTATAAGGAAGGAGGCTGATAGTTATGCATAAGAAGGATTTTTTAATTCTATCTTTAATCATCATTATCTTCTTACTAATTGGCCTACTTTTTACGTTAGTAAAATAGTAACCTATATAAGAAAAATAGCACTCAATCTCATAGATTAAGTGCTTAACCATTTATATGGGCAAGTACTCAACTCTGCAAAGTTAAGTCTTCCCTTTTTTATTTTATGCAAGTTCTCTTGCTTACATACTAATAATAACATAAAAAAAGACTTTTGACAAGTCTTTCATATACATATGGCGTCCCCGGGGTGACTCGAACACCCAGTCTACCGCTTAGGAGGCGATTGCATTTTCCTGTTATGCTACGAGGACAATAAGATTACAAAGTAATCTATTTTATAAAATTAAATAACAATAACATTAAAAAATTAGATAAATAACAAATTTGATATTTAAACTTTGTTCCCCATTCACATAGTCCTATTTTTTTATCAATCATGCTTACTAACCAACTTTCCTTATGTTTTGGAACAATTTGATTAATTGGAAACATATGACTTACAATGATATCTGCTTCTAATTCATTTATATTAAATTTTTGATTAGCATTTTCTAAAGCTATTTTTGAATGCGTAAAAGTTTTTAAAAATCTTTCTTTTGACTTTGGATTATTAGAATTTTCAAAAAAATCATGTAATAATCCTCCTCTAGCTACTGATGTATAATCAAGATTTTTCTTTTTAGCGTATTTATAAGCTTTATATGATACTTTTAGAGAATGTTCATATCTACTAACGCCGTGATGAACAAAAGTCTTTAAATTCAAGAAACGTGAATCATTTAAAATATCTGAAACTATTTTCAAGTATTCTTCATCGTTTATTTGCACTTTTTCACCTCAATTTTCTAAAATATTATATAACCTAATCTTAAAAATTATTAAATATATAATCTATAATTTACTTAATTTCTAATTTTTGATTAACTGGTTGAATTTGGATATATGTGTTTCCATCATTTACATTTATTTCTTTACCATTTTTATATCGATAAACTGTTTGTGATGAACGACTAGTTTTTTCCCAAGTGATAGGAACTGCATAACCGTTAGTTATATAATATCCTTCACCTTTTCCAATATTTTCTAATTCTTGTCTTCCTTTTGAATCGCCTAAACTATAATTTTTTAATTTATATGTAATAATATTTTTTACTGTATATTGTTTTTTAGTTACTAAATCAATATTTTCTTTACCACTCATACTTCTTAAATAAACTTTATTTTCTTGGTCATATTCATAAGAAGTAGTGTGGTAGTTCGAGTATTTTATTGTAATATCATTAGCTACAATAGCATCTTCCATCGTAGATAAATCAATTTCATCAATACTATAATTTAACAAAGTATCTTTATTACTAGTACTTCGATAATTTTTATTTTTTATTACATTATTTAATTTTTCTATACTTGTAAAAGCAGTATGTTCAGTTGCTCTATTTAAAGTTTTATCTCTCCAAAATCCAGCATCACTCATACCATTTATATTATTAATTCCTAATGAACTAATATCTGATTGTGCTTGTGGACTCCAACCAAAATGAACATAAATTGCATCATTTTCTAAAGCATAATCTAAATAGTAATGTCTTGAACTTCTAATTGAACCAATTTTTTCAGTTGTAGCATCTTTATAAATTGCAAGCATTCTTGTAATACCACCTTCAGCTACTATTTCATATACTAAATAAGCATCTTGTAAACCAGATTGTGGCCATGCTGAGTGATGATTATTTATCATAATAGCAATTGGTCTAGTATCAGAATCTTCATCAATTATTTTTAATTTTTTTTCTTCAACAATCGGTTCTTCTTTTGGTTTGCTAGGTTCTAATTCTACATTTGAATCATCATTAATTAAAACACTAATTCCTAAAATTGCTAAACTAATAAATAAAATAGTTGCAAATATATTTTTCCATTTTAATTTATTCATAAATACTCCTATCTTGTATATTTTTTTTCTTCTTTAAATAAAATATTCAATAAATAATTATATAATTCCTCATTTATTTCGTCAATTGTTTTTATTCTTTTATTATCAACGCATTCAAACGTTTTAAAATCATATCTTTCAACTAATTCAAAATATGTTTGTTCAGCTCTTAATAAGTGATTTTTATCTTTTTCATGCTCATCTAATTTTTCTTTTCTTCCTGCTTTAAGTTGTAAAGATTGTTCGTATGGCATGTGTAAGAATATTTTAATATCTGGAACGGGTAATTCTAATAATTCAAATTCTAAATTTTCTAACCAAGTAAACATTTCATCACGTTTCTTACTTGTTTCTATTTTCCCACCTTGATGTGCCATATTTGAATAAACATATCTATCTAATATAACATTTACTCCATTATTTAGTGCATCAATAACTTTTTCGATATTATATTTTCTATCTGCTGCATAATATAATGAAGCTACTTTGGCATCTACATTTACGGCTGTTTCTTTAAACCAACCACTACATACTGTTTCTTTTCCTAAATAGGGACCTGCTATAATTTTTCCAGTTGGAGTGTCATAAAATGGGCAACTATATCTAACTGTTTTAATTCCATCTTCATTAAGTTTTTTTATTAACATTTCTGTTTGAGTTTCTTTTCCGGAACAATCTGTTCCTTCAACAACTATTAATTTACCTTTCATAAGTTCCTCCAATAGACATCTTAATTATATCATGTTTTAATTAATTTTGACAATAGTAGTTTTTATTTTAATAGTACATATCAAATAACATAGTACATTCAAATTCTTATTTCTGATATCTTTTAATATAAATATTTGATTAACTATGGTTTCTAATGAAGTAAAACCACTTTTAAAACAAAAAAAATAGTTAATAATAACTATATTATATCACTAATTTTTTTTATTTAAAGATAAAACTTTTTGTAATTCATCTATATCTTCTGATATTACATTAAATCCTGATTCTATTATATCGGTATTTATTAAATCAATATTAAGTATTTTCAATAAATCTAATGAATATTGACTACTTCCTGCTGATAGGAATTTAATATAATCTTCTTTTGATAATGTTTTTTTATCAACTAAAGAATCTACAACTACACTTGCCATTAGTAATCCTGTTGCATATTTATATGGATAATAACTCCATCTATATAAATGTCCAAGTCTAGTCCATTCAATGCCTGCTATTTCATCATAAACAATGTCATCTCCATAATATTTTTTTATAATACTACTATATCTTTCACATAAAATATCTGATGTTAGTTCAGATTTAGTTTTAATTTTATATAAATCATTTTCAAATTCAGTATACATTGTTTGTTTGAATACTGATGAAAAATAGTTTTCTATTTCTTTACCTAAATAAAATATTTTTTCTTCTTCAGTATTAGCATTTTTATATAAGTATCTATTTAATAAAATTTCATTTACTATAGAAGCGGTTTCTCCAACAAATATTGTACTATCTTCATATATAAATGGTTGTTCTTTTTTAGAAAAATAGTAATTAACAATATGTCCTATTTCATGAATCATGTTTTTTAAGTCAATATATGCTCCTTTAAAATTCATAAAAGAATATGTATGCCAAGAAAAAGTTATTGATTGATGTTTGTTTTCGTTTAATTCAGCATCTATATGACCATCTAATAATATTTTTACAACTTCAATATATTTTGGACCTAATGGTTCTAATGCTTTCAAAATTATTTCTTTTGCTTCTTCTAATGAATATTTAATTTTTAAATTACTATCTAATGGAACTCCAAAATCATATAAATGGGGTTCTTCTATTTCAAGTAAATCAAATTTAATTTTTAAATATTTTTGAATAAGACCTAAATTATTATTTACTGTTTCAATTAATTTACTTATAATTTTAGGATTAATATTTTCTTCAAATAATATTTTTTCTAAAACAGAATTATATTTTTCTAAAATAGAATTTTCTATTCTACAACCATAAATTCTATTTAATAAATTTGAAAAAATATCTTTTTCTTTTTGAAAAGCATTATTAACAACATTATATGTTTGTTGTCGTGTATCTCGATTTCTAGATGAAATATATTTTGCAAAATTAGATGATGTTATTTTGACTTCTTTTCCATCTACATTTATACTTCCATATTCAATATCTCTAAGTAAATTATTATATATACTTAATTGTTCATTTATACTATCGCTATTTTCTTTTATTTTTTGATTTATTTCATCTGATTGTATATGTTCTTCAAGTCTAAATAAATTATGTAATGATAATTTATAAATTTCTAATTTAGGATTTTCAACAATAAAACTAGAAACTTTTTCAAATCCTAAATCTAATATTTTTCTATCAATAAATTTTAATATAGTATTTACATCGTTATTAAATGTTTCTGCTACTCTTTTTAATTCAATACATTCATCATTGTTAACATTTTTATAATACATTAATGAACCATAAATTAAAATATTATTGCTTATTTCTTTTATTTTCCATTTCTCATCTAATAAGTTTAGTAGTAAATTAGAATTTAATTCCAAATTTTCATACTTTTTAATTTCTTCTAGTAATTTTTTTACTTTATTTATCTCATCATAAAATGATTGATTATTAATAAATATTTCTTGTAAATTCCATTCTAGTTTAGTCATTATTACACCTCCAAAGATAATTTAATACTATTATATCATATTTTTTTATACTTTGATTATTATCTACAATTGTAATTATTGTAAAAAAAAAATAGTACATGCAATAACATAGTGGTGCTGGAAATAGGACTTGAACCTACGACCTACGCATTACGAGTGCGTTGCTCTACCATCCTGAGCTATTCCAGCAAACATATGAATTATATCATATTTTTTTAAAAAAAAGAATAGTTTTTAAATCTATTCTTATATTTTACGAGTGCAATTAATTCCTTCTGGAAAATTACATCTTGAAGTACATTTAAAATCTTTAAATGTACATCTTGAACCTTTTGTATAATTTTTAATATCTTCACTAAGTGGATGTTCATTTTTTTCTAATTCTTCTTGATAAGTTAACAAAGTTTTTAAAGTTTGTTTACATATTTCTAATTGTGCGGCTGAACATAATCTTTCTTTACATTTCAAAATAAAATTATTATAATTTCCATCTTCACTAATTAAAACCATCTCACCTTGTGGGTTTACATCAGAAACTGATTTAATATCTTTTAACCATTCATTAACAAGTTTTTCATCATCTTCAATAATTGGTGGTATAAAATATTCTTTTTCATCTAACATTTGTAATTGATAATTTAAAGTTCTATGTCGATGTGCTTGTGCGTATTGAGCAAAAGAACCTTTATATAAAGTTTGGTATACATCACCAAAATAAGGTCTTTTCTTATCTAAATTTTTACCAAAAATAGATAATTTACGACATTTATCATTTGTCATTAATTTAGAATCTAAAATATTTTCTTTTTCTAAACATGAAATAAAATCTTTCATCGATTTAGCTAATTTTATTTCAAAAGGTGTTTTAGCATTTTCAATATATTCTTTCATCCATGAAGCTATGTAATTAATTTGTCTAAATGAAGTTGTATAAACCATAGTAGTTGGACAAAATACTGTTACTAAATATCTAGCATTTTCTTGGGCTAATTTTGTTATTTTATTATCATCAAATACATTACCATATTGTTCTTTTATTTTAATTTTAAATATTTCTAACCATTTATTATATAATCTTTCTTCATCTTCAGTAATAATAGAATCTTCCATTTTTATTATTTTTGTATAACGAGCAGATTTTTCACTTGTTGTATATTGGTGTTCGTTATTCAAAACCATTGCAAGTATTTTTGGTATATTTTCTAAATTTAAAGTAATAGTAATATGGTCATAAACACTATGATGTCCATTATCCATAGTCATATTAATACGTTTTTCAGTTTTAGATACATCTTCATTTTCTAATTGTTTGTAACCTTCTTTAGCATAACAAACTCCTGCTACTTTTCCTGAAAATAATTTGCTTTTTTCTCTATCTAATTTTCCATCTTCGTTTATATAACAATTTTTTAAAATTTCAACATTCATTTCTTTCATAATATTCTCCTTACAAATTATCTTTTATTTTTGGAAATAAATCGTATAAATTATATCCTAATAAATTGTCAAAATATTCTTTTAATTTATATGCTT
Organism: uncultured Muribaculaceae bacterium; assembly: GCA_964617705.1. Classification (GTDB taxonomy): domain Bacteria; phylum Bacillota_I; class Bacilli_A; order RF39; family UBA660; genus Faecisoma. Next base: position 571 of record CAZTXU010000029.1, on the reverse strand, counting down.
CTTTAATATGATATTGGGTATTAGGATAAGCTCCTCTTCTAATCATTATCTCAATTAATCTTTTATCTAAAGTTAGTACTTTATTTGTACACATTAAATCACATAAATTAATTATTTTTTCATATATTGTATATTCGTGTTCTTTAATAAATTTTGTTCTAAATGGTATATCTTCTGGTATACCTCCAGCTGTACACATACAATCATTATTTAAATATGAATGTGTTAAACAGATATTACAATATTCTAAATCATAACCTAAATTTTTTAAATAATTATAACCATTCATAACATGATTACTAAATTCTCCTACAGCTTTTCCTATATCATGAATATAACCTAATGTTTTAGCTTTTTCAACATCTAAATTTAAATTTTCAGCTATTACAGCTGCAGTATTGCCAACACAAATTGAATGATTTATCCATCCTTCATCGCCACCTCTTGCGTTATTTAAATATTCTAAAGCTTTTTGGCTTGTTAATATCACTTTATCACGTCCTTTATTAAATATTTTAAAAATATGGATTATTTTGTTTTTCATATAATAAATTTGTACTCTCGCCATGAC
>CAZTXU010000028.1:0-11358 GCA_964617705.1 uncultured Muribaculaceae bacterium | reverse complement strand
TGACTAGTATTATTGCCATTGAAAGAATTTTGTCAAGTAGTTAAAAAATGTGGAGCGAACAGTCAGTATAGCAACAGGCTCTCTGACTATATCAACCTGTTAACCTGATAAAATTTTTTAACCTGTTATTTTGCTATAGTTAGTATATTAACTAGTCATATCCAACTTATTTGAATTTTAGAATTTATAAATAACAGGATATTAACAGGAAGGTAACAGGTGGAAATTTTTAATTTATGGTTAAAATATAGCTTTAAAGACTTTAGTTTTTTCAATAACTCTGTTATTTTTGCTATAATTATTTTGGAGGAAAAATCTTGAATTGGCAAAACTTTCAAACTTATAATGATTCTTACAACAAAGCCTTTGAAGCTTTTTGCATTCAACTTTTTGAAAAGCATTGTTACGAACAATATAAAGAGTCTGTTGAATATTTCAATGTCGTTAATGGCTCTGGAGGCGATGGAGGAGTCGAAGCATATGCAACCCTAATAAACAAAGAGATTATTGGGTTGCAGGCAAAATGGTTTAGGGAAACCTTGCAAGAAACACAATTTACTCAAATAAGAAACTCAATAAGAACTGCTTTAAATATAAGATCAAATATAAAAAAATACATAGTTTGTATACCAAAAAGCTTAGGAGATTTAAAAATTGGTCCATACAAAAAAGTAACCAAGAAAACCGAAAGATCAAAATGGAATACGCTCCTATCTGAATTAAATCATGAATATCCTAATTTGGAAATATTGCTTTGGGATGAGAATCAAATATTAAACGAACTACAGAGACCCGAATGTTGCAATATTTACAGATATTGGTTTCAAAAATGTGAATTAGATATTGATAGTCTAAAATATGTTTTTGAAAAACAAAAATCTGGTTGGCTAAGTTTAAAATATATTCCAGATTTACATTTTAATGGTGATATAAATATAAAAATCAACCAATTTTTAGGTAATGTTGATTATAAAAAAGAATTATTAAATAAAATAAATATTATTGTCTCAAAACATAAAAAATTATTAGAAATAATTGCCAATACCGAAAAATGGTGTAAGAATTCGGGAGATTTGGTTTTGAAATTTAATGATATAAAGACTTCAGCGAAAACTAATATTATTATTCTTGAAAAATACAAAAGCATACTAATTAATAATTATACGATTCCTGTTACAGAAAAATTGCTTAATATAGAACTAAAAAATGTTCTTGAAATCTTTTGCAAAACTAATAGTAGCAGTTCAACTTATTACTATAAATTGAAAAATATAATTGAAGAATTCAATAATGATTACTGGAGGTTTCTCGAAAATGAGATTATTGAGCAAACTAATAATTATCTGCAAATATTTATTGGAGACCCTGGAACAGGCAAAACTCATGGTCTAGCAAATTGCGTAGAAACCATATTAAAAAAAGAATCTCATGTTGCAATTCTTATACAAGCAAAAAGTGTAACGCCTACAGATGAATGGAAAGATATTTTAACAAAAAATTTGGGTTTGTCTATGGACTGGTCTGAAGAAGAGATATTTCAGGCATTAGAAGCGTTATCTTATAGATTAGAAGTTAAAAATACTAATGATCAATTATTAGACAATATTCCATACACAATTCCAAGAGTTTTAATTTGCATAGATGGATTAGATGAATTAAAACCTTCCGACTTTTGGATAGATAGATTACGAGAAACCAAAGTAATTTCTCAACGATATAAGAGGATAAAATTTTGTGCAACAACAAGACCTTGTGTGTTCGATAAATTAAAATTCAATGATGAATTAAGACAACATTTAAAATACTTAAGACCAAGTGGAGATGTACCAGTAAATGAATTATTTGAAAAATATATCCTTTATTATAATATAAAAATCAATGGTTGTAATTGGTTGAAATGGACAATAAAGACACCTTTAGCATTAAAATTATTTTGCGATATTAATAAAGGCAAAACCATAACAGATATAGATAGAAAATCTGTAACATTATCAAAACTAATAAGAGAAAAAATAAAAATAATAGATTCTGAATTTAGGACATTATGTAACAATTATAATGAAAATGACAATATTATTTTTAATACATTGATAATTATTGGTAATTATTTTTTAACTAACAAAAGTATAGTAAAAAATGAATTAATAGAATTATTGAAAAAGCATGAAAGTTTAAATATCTTAGCAAATAACGATTTGAGTCCATTAATATCTATATTAGAAGAAAATGGTTTCTTACAATCATACGAAGAATATTCTAAAGATATTTTAAGTATAAAGAAAGTTCATTATGAAAAAGGCATTCAACCATTTTTTGACTATATTTTGGCTATTTTACTTTTAAACAAATATGATAATCCAAAAGAATTAAAAAGTTCTGATGCAATATTTGAACATGAAGAAACGCTTCAAACATATGCAATGATGCTATTAGAAGAAAAACAAATACTAATTTCTGAAATTCCTGTTATTAGAGAAAAAATAGAACCTTATGATGCTGTAACATTTGATTTTTTTGCTTTAACAAACAATGATCCAGAATTAACTATAAAATATAAACCCAGAATATTGTCATTCATGAAAAGAAATGCTACACATTTAACGAAATATGTTAATGATATTGTTTTGCAGGTTTCAAAATTAGAAAATCATCCTCTTGGTCCCATGCTGCTTCATGAATTTCTTAGTTCTTTTGAAAAGCCGATAACAAGAGATTATTATTGGTGTATTCAAGCATGGCTCAAACATAGTAAAAATAAAATTTGGGAAAATCTGGAGAATTTTGAGTTAAGTAGTTATAGATTAACTTCTGAGGACAAATTTAATGGACTTCCTTTAGTATATGCTTGGCTACTAACCAATATTGATAATAAAAAAAGAATGAGTTATCGAACAGAATTAACAAAATGGGGAATCCAGTGTCCAGAAGAATTTTGCAAATTATTTGATTTAACAATAACTACAAATGATCCTCAAATGAAAGAAGAACTATATGCTATTGCAATGGGGATAGTTTATTCAATTTCAGATAACATTAATATTATAAAACACTTTATAAGTCACATTTTTAACACAATATTCAAAGGCAATAGGAGTTTGACAGACAATATTGCAATTAGACAATATTCTAGAGCAATCACAGAATTAGCTTTTCAACATAAGATAATAACAAAAGAAGAATTAAATATCTGTATTCCTCCTTTTAAACCATTTGGTAATGACATTAGTTTAAGTAAACCTGCTATGGATGGCGACAGAATGGGTGGGTATGGACCAATTGGATATGATTTGTCCAGATATGTATTATGTGATCCAATTTCAAATTTATTCTTTGAAAAGCATTATAAAAACGATGAAACTGAAAGTATGGGAATATATGACGATTATTTTACAACATTGGAAATAGATAATATATTAAAAAATCATACAAAATTGAATAAAAAGGATAAAAAAGAATTATTAAGAACAAAAGAATTAAGGATAAAAAGGGAACTGAAATTCAAAAATACCGGAATTGAATTTCTTGATAAGTTAGAAAAAATTAATGACGAAGACAAAGCCAAAATTGAAGCACATATAGATGAAGTTATAAATAGTACCCCGACAATAGAAGAAATGTATAGCCACTATGAAATTAAGGCTCAAAATCTTCTGCGAAAAGCAAGTTCTGTTTATAATGTCGAAGGTATTCTTCCTGATCAATTTATATTAGCAGCAGCTTATGCATATCTTGAACAAAATGGTTATAAGGATGAAACAGAGGATTTTGACAGTTCTATACAGTGTTTGTGCAGTCCTGCCACTCACGGTTCAAAAAGCAATATAATGTCTATTTGCGAAAAATATATATGGTGTTTTAAACATGAAATATATGGCTATTTGAATGACAGATTAGATACAAGAAATGATTATTCCGACATTATAGCAAAAATAGATGATTATTCATTAATTGATACAGAGCTAATAAATCCAATACAAGAAACTTGCGAACATAATTTTAGAGAAGAAATGCAAAATAATGAATGGTTTGATCCCGAATTATTATCACCCCAAATGCAAGGATTAAGTAATCAAAAAGAAGATATAATAAAATGGGTAAATACCGCTCAATTACCAAATTTTGCAAAATGGATAAATATTGAGACTTTTGCACCACTAAAACAATTTAATAATAAATGGAATACTATATCATTATTTATGGTACAGAAAGAACCTAATATTGGAGCGCAAACCGTTTTTTGGATAAATTGTTGCATAATAGCAAATAACTCATTCCAATATTTAATTGATGATTTAAAAAATAAACAACAAAATATATGTAAGTTATTAAATAATCCATATGACATTTCCAGTGGGACTTTATCTTATTGCTACCTCAGCCCAAAAGAAATATGCCAAATGGATTGGAAGCATAGTGCTTATGAAATTATGGATAATTACACTATAGCAAATGATAAAATTATTAAGTACGAAATTATAAAAGGTACAGAACAATGCACTGTTGACTATCCAGACACTGGAGAAGAAAGTTATACACTTCCCTCTAAGTATTTAAGAAAGTTGTTAGGAATAATTGATGGCGATGGTATCAAATATTATGATGCAGATAACCATATTCAGGCACTCTCTTTTTCTTCCGGAATTACTTGGGGAGAAGAACAACATCTCAGAATTGTAAACAGAGATTTATTAAATATAAAATTAAAAGAAAATGATATGAAAATTTTTTGGTTATGCAGAGTTTTACGTGAACCGTCTCTTGAATGCACACAAAAATATAAAGATTTTTATTGTCATAATGATACAACTTGGATTACATGGGAAGAAGATGGACATTTTAACCAAATTTGTTTTTCGGAGGATAAAACTTGTAGTAAAATCTAAATATTTCTCAAAGTATTTGTCAAATAATCTCTATAGTACTTTCTAAATTCCGCTGTTTTTTTGATTTTAACACTTGTTCCCCATTTGAAAAGTTCATGGCAGATAGCAAGTTTGCCACCGGAGGTGAATTTTACTTGAATATTTCCATTATCAAGTTGTTTCATCTTTTGTGTTGGATGAAAATGATAATTTAAAACGTCTTCCGCAACAGATTTATCAAATTCTAATGTGATGTTCATTGGTTCTTCTTGATAGATTGAAAAAGAATTATTACAATATTCTGATAATAAAAATTTTTCATCTTTTTCAAAATAATCATCTGTTACAATAAGATTTTGAAGTTTATCCACTTTATAAAGTCTTAAATCGTCTACATATTCATTAAATCCAACAAGATAATATTTATCTGAAATAATTGGCAGTTCCTTTAACAAATCGCCAATGTTTTTTCTTGTCAGAAGTTGAAACTTCTTCTACTTTTTCAGGAAACATTTCAAATAACAACGACTTCATTCGTTCTGCTGACCTGCGGGAGCATTCAAAATGTTCTTGAATATCATCAATACACAACCCGCAATAACTATTCTGAAACATCATTGCTAGTTCTATTATTTCTGCTGCTTTATTTAATCTGGACATAATTTAATTTTATAACAAAAATACGTCATTTTGTGACATAATTGTCAATATCGATTTTTAAAATTTCACCTTTTTTGTTTACATACATCCATTTATTATTAGCTATTGCAAGAGTATATTTCCTGTTACCGAAAGGCATTAAGATGTCAAATTTAAAATCAATTAAAACTTCATCTTGAAGGTTAATTAACCCCCACTTCAATTTGTCATTGACCCACATTTTGGCAAGAAGGGTATTATCTTTATCTAAGCATTTTTCACGTTTAAACCAATATTTAAAAGGAACTATAATATTTTCATTAACATCAATAATTCCTTCTTTTGAATCTTTATTTGCTACAAGCAGATTTTTATTTATAAAGAATAAATCATTATATTTAAAATCAATTTGATATTGCCGAATTTATCAATTAAACCGCTTTTATCATTTTTCATAGCGCAAAAATATTCACCGTTTCCCTCGGAGTTTATAAATTGAAAGTCTTCGTCGCAAACTTTTTTATTTGAAAAATCAATTATATATCCCTTGCTAAAATTATGTACAAACATTGTTTCATCAGAAAAATTTTCAATATGTTCGTATTCAAAAGGAATAAGGGTTTCGTTTTTTGAGTTAATAACACCTCTTTGACCATTCTTTTCTGCAACAGTCATACTTTTTGTAATATCAAAAAATTTTGAGCATAAACAATCATATTCGAAAGGAATAATAACTTTATTTTCAAGGTTAATAATCCCTTTTTTACCTTCTTTTTCTACGATAAAGCCCTCGTTTTCTCTAAAAGGCAAGGCATAGATATTAAAACTTTCATTGTAAATAAAAGGAATGATGATATTTTCATTAACGTTAATCAAACCCCATTTACCTTGATTTTTTGCACAAATATGTTCTTTATCTCCAAAAAACTTCATATTGTCATATTTAAAATCAATAATAGTTTCCCCATGTTCATTAATTACTCCATATTTTTCGTTTAATTTTGCCGTGAAAAGGGAACTATTTTCACCAAACGTCTTTTTTAATTCTTCATATTTGGGAGAGATTAAATAATTGCCGCAATTGTCTATAAGACCATATGTTCTATCAATTGAAATAATAATACAGTTTTTATTAACCCTTTCAAAATTATCGCATTTGATTTTTAAATGAACCTTGCCTTTTTCATCAAATTCGTACCAATAACCATCAATTTTACCTGATGCCTTGCCATACATAAAACCGTAATATCGCATGCCTTCTAAAACAGGATGTGCAAAATCTGATACATGAGAATATTCGGCATTATAGTAATCATACAGCCCTATTAAAATTTTTGCCAAAATTATTTTAACAACGGTTTTAACTCTTGTCCTGCTTACCATAAGAGTTTCAGAAATCTCTGATATATTTTTACCCTGTTTTATGAGTGTAAAAAAGTCTTCCTCTCTTTCTGTGAGTTTTGTGCCGTTTTGGATTTCGCAAAACAAAGTTTCATTTTCTTTGATATTGAAATTATCAACCATAGCTTTAATTTCAGCTTTAGAAAGATTAACAATATCAGATATTTCTTTATTGGTTTTTCTGTTAATTAATTCCAAAGTCCAAGCTATGGTGATATCTTCAAGATATTTCCACTTGTCCCATTCTTTTATAATGTATTCTGCAGTCTTGGACATTACATTTGACCGTTTGCTTTAAGTTGTTCAATTATCCAAGCAACACATTCTTTAACTTTATCATTAAAAGCACTTTCTTTTACGAGTTCAAAAATTGTATCATAGGATACTGAAAATACCTTTTCTTTAAATTTGTCTTTTGAAAATGAATTATTCCAAGATAAATCATTTGAATTCAAAACTTGAATCAGCTTAAATATGTTATTATTTTCCAAGCTGATACGTGCCACATCTACCTAGGATTTATCCTCTGAGAAAGATAATTTATATCCGAGATTCCATTCATTATTATCTTGACTGTTATCATCAAGCGGTTTTATTTTTGTAAGTTCTTCTTCAAGTTTTTCTTTAAATCGGCTTAATAAAGTGTTTTTTAGTGCCTGTGCGATACTGTAAGCATTTTCAATATCGCTTTGTGTTTTTAATAAATTTTCAATCTCCATTAGTTCGCCTTTCTTTGTTTGTAATGTAAACTCTTCTATAGCTGTTTCAAATTGCAATAAAATTTCTCTGATAGGTGCTTTGTTTATGGTTGCTTTATCAGATATGCAAGCTCTTATCCAGTTTAATATATCCACATTCCAAGATATGAGACCAATTTTTTCATCTTTTAAACTTCCTCTGCTTTCCATAGATGGTTCTGTTCCATATTTAAGAAGGCTTAAAAGATTCCAAATATATCCGCGACATTCTAAATCTAAAATATATTTCGCCAGAATTAACCGAACAAATTTTAAACGGAATTCAGCCAGAAGAATTAAGTTTGCAAAAGTTGATATCAAAATAAAAATAATTATTATTTTTATGATACAATTTATTCATTGCTGAGATTCAAGATATTACAAAGTAGGTGTATAAATGGAAATTATAGATAATAGTGCAACTGTAGAGACCGATTTAATAGAGGAAGATACTGTATTTGAAGCCGCTGAAAATATTGACGAACGAAATGGAAATTCAATTGATATTTATCCTGCGAATATAAAAATAGAGCCTGAGAAATATAGCGTTTTTGAGCTTAAAAGAAAATATGAAGACAAAAAAGAAGTAAAAATGGATCCGGATTTTCAACGAGGATATGTTTGGACTACAAAACAAAAAAGAGAATTAATAGAGTCCATATTAATGGGGATAAAATTACCTTCTTTTTATTTTGCAGAAAGTAAAACTGATGGAACAAAAATTGTTGTTGATGGACGACAAAGAATTACTACTTTATTTGATTTTATAAATGGAAAGTTTTATCTTTCAAATTTATCTATATTAAAAAATATTAGAGGAAGATTTGAGGAATTAGATGGTATTTTACAATCGAAAATAGAAGATTACCAGTTAGATGTAAATGTTATTAAGTCTTCAACTCCAGAAAGAGTTATGCTTGATATTTTTGATAGAATAAATAGGGGCGGAACAACGCTTAATAATCAAGAGATGAGAAATGCTTTATATCAAGGCAAATCTACTGAATTATTAAAAATATTGGCAGAAAGTTCTGAATTTTTAGAAGCTACTGAAAAAAGTATTAGCAAGAAACGTATGAAAGATACTTATGTTGTTTTGAGATTTTTAGCATTTTATATTTGGAAAACATTTTATGCAATAGACAAAGATGGAAACAGAATTGACTATAAAAGTGATATGAATGACTTTTTGGCTAAAACAATGGAATATATAAACTCTCTTGATAAAGATCAAATTGCGAATTTAAAAAACGTATTTATAAGAACTATGAATAATGTAAAAAAAGTTATTCCTAAAGATGCTTTTAGATTACCTTCTAAACAGTCTGATGAAAATGGAAAAACAATAAAACGCCCAATGAATATGCCTCTATTTGATACTGTATGTTATTTATTATCTTCAGAAATTCCAGAGAATAAATTTGATATATTGAAAGATAAATACGCAGAATTGTTAATTTCTGAAGACTATGTGAAATCAGTCACTCAACAAGTAGACAATATACAAGTCATTAATAGAAGATTTGAAATTATTGAACAAATTAAAAAAGAGGTTTTAGATGCTTAAAAGTATATATATAGATGGGTTTAAATCTTTTTGTGAGGATGAAATCAACTTAAATAAATTAACTTTATTAACAGGACCAAATTCAGCAGGTAAATCAACAGTAATTCAAGCATTATTGTTACTTGCTCATAATGTAGATTTAAAATATCAAATAGAACATGAACAAGCTTCTCCATTAAACTCATATAGGGTTTCTCTCGGTGATTTTTCGGAAATTAGAAATAAATATATAAATGCAAAAGAACTTATATTAGGGGCAAGTACACAAAATGAGTCACTTAAAATAAGAATTACTAATTCTATTGAAAAAATTCAAGTTGAATATCTTGAGCTATCTGATGAGTTAAAAAAAATATTTTCATCCAAAAATAAGAAATTACATTACTTATCTGCAAATAGAATTGGAGCTCAAGATTTATATGCAAAGAATATAAATAATTTTGAAAAGTTTGGTATGTTAGGTGAATTTGCAATTGATTATCTATATAATCATAAAAATCAACTAGTAATTAATGAATTAGTAAAAAATGACACAATCCCAACATTGGGTTCTCAAACAGATTATTGGTTGCAATATATATTAAATTCAAATATCAAAACTTCTGCGATATCTGGCACTGATATGATACAATCATCTTTTACAATTAACATGAATAATAAAAGTTCTGCGGAAGTAAGACCTAAAAATATTGGATCAGGACTAAGTTTTGTTATTAGTATATTAGTAGCATGTTTAGCTTCAAATATAGGAGATGTTATTATTATAGAAAATCCAGAAATACACTTACATCCAAAGGCCCAATCAAAATTAACTGATTTTCTTGTAGCCGTAGCAAAATCGGGAATTCAATTAATTATAGAAACCCATAGTGACCATATTTTTAATGGAATAAGAAGAAACTTAAAACAAAACAAGATTTATAAAGAAGATGTTTGTATGAATTTTTTAGAATTATCAAAAGACAATCTTTGTACAAAATGCACTAATATTGTTTTAGAACAGGATGGAAGAATAAAAACATTTCCAAAAGGCTTTTTTGACCAATTTGATGAAGATTTAGATGCAATATTGGGTATAAATTAAATGGGTGTAGTATTAAATGAATTATCTTTGGATGGACAATTCCAAAATATAGATGATTTTTCAGAAAATTTAAAAGAAATAATAGAAATTATAAAGAATTTAAAAAATCTTGGCATTGCTGTATTTATTCATTCTGATATATATTCCAATCAAAGACTTATAACAAAAAATGTTAGCTTTCTTGATTTTTTTAATAGTTCCAGATTATATTTAGGAACACGTTTTAAACAACTTTTATTAAACAGTCAATATTGGGATGCTTCTCCTCTATATGATGAAAATGATGAATATATAAGTGACATCCCAAATTTCAGTTGTCCTAATGCTATTACTGAGGCTTGTGAAAGAAGAAAAGAAATAATCTCTTTTAAACATGATAAATATTTTAATTCAGAGATTGTTTCTATAATTAAAAATAAAACAAAGATAGAAATTATAAATTTTTTAACTCATACACAAATGCTTGACTATTATTATAGTCTTGGAATGTACAGTAATAATGAGCTAGAATATTGCAAACTGAGATTTAAAAATAAATTAGATTTTTCAGATTTTAATGAATCGGCAGGCTTTATTGTTGTTCCCAAAGAACATCGACATTTATTTATGGATGATTTAAGTAAATTTGATAATATGGATTGGAATGAAATATTATCTTCAAATTTTGATTACAAACAAGCGCTAGACGATCATTATAACCAATTAAGAATAACCTATCCCAATTTGACTAAGTTCAGAGTCACAAGACGTTATCGATGCTATGGCTTTAGAGATGAAAATAATAGATTCCATGTTATAGGATTTAATATATCACATTCTCGTCAAGGTTAATGTTGGACTAGGTCTCTAGTGAAGAGAGAATTTTGATAAAATAAATTCTCTGTTTGATTTTTGTTTTATAAAGTCCGCTAATTACGGGCTTTCAACGCTGTTTGCTTTAAAATGGTTTTATTGCTCTTTTACGGACTAAAAAATGGAGATGGCGAGAGTCGAACTCGCGTCCAAAATGGATTCAAACAAATCTCTACGTGTGTAGATTTTAATTCCGCTCAAAATACATAGGATAAA
>CAZTXU010000027.1:0-11930 GCA_964617705.1 uncultured Muribaculaceae bacterium | reverse complement strand
AGGCTTTTTTTGTATTTTAAAAAAAAGTATTAAAAAATATAAAAATATGATATAATTTTTATGGTGATAATATGGCTGAAAAAAGAATAAATGAAATACTAGAAATATTAAAAAAAGCTAATTATGAGTATTATGTTTTAGATAATCCAACTTTAACCGATCAAGAATATGATCGATATATGCAAGAATTAACTAAACTAGAACTAGAATATCCAGAATTAGCTAAAGAAGATTCACCTACAAAAAGAGTCGGAGGTGAAGTTGTAAGCAGTTTTAAAAAAGTTGTTCACGAAAAGCCAATGTTATCTTTAGGAAATGTCTTTAATGAAACAGATATAAATAATTTCGATGAAAGAATAAAAAAAGAAGTTACTCCCGAATATGTTTGTGAACTCAAAATAGATGGATTAGCAGTATCACTTTTATATGAAAAAGGAAAATTAATAAGAGGAGCAACTAGAGGAGATGGATTAACAGGAGAAGATATCACACATAATGTAAAAACAATTAAATCAATTCCTTTAGTTTTAAATGAACCAATTGATATAGAAGTTCGAGGCGAGATATATATGCCAAAATCTTCTTTTGAAAAGTTAAACGAAGAAAGAAGAAAAAAAGGCGAAGATACTTTAGCCAATCCTAGAAATGCTGCAGCAGGTAGCGTCAGACAATTAGATTCTAAAATAGCCGCCTCAAGAGGTCTTTCTTGTTTTATATATCATTTACCTAATCCAAGTGATTATAATATAAAAACCCATTATGAAGCATTACAATTCATGAAAAAATTAGGTTTTATTGTCAATCCTAATATTAAGTTAGTAAAAAATATAGAACAAGTATTAGAATATATCGACGAATGGACAAAAAAAAGACCAGATTTACCATATGAAATAGATGGAATAGTAATAAAAGTTAATGATATAAAAATGCAACAAATTTTAGGTTTTACAACTAAATATCCTAAATGGGCTACAGCATATAAATTTCCAGCAACCGAAGTTTTAACAAAACTAAAAGATGTCATATTTACCGTAGGAAGAACTGGACAAGTAACACCTAATGCTGTTTTAGAACCAGTTAGATTAGCCGGTTCAATAATTTCTCGAGCAACACTTCATAATGAAGATTATTGTTTAAACAAAAACATCAAAATAGGTGATATAGTTTCAATTAGAAAAGCTGGTGATGTTATTCCAGAAGTTGTTGAAGTAAAAAAAGAAAGAAGAGATGGTTCAGAGATACCATTTAAAATGACTACTAATTGTCCAATCTGCCACAGTAAATTAATTAAAAAAGATAAAGCTTATTATTGTATAAACGAAGAATGTAATAAAAAAAACATTGAAAATTTAATTCATTTTGTTGAAAGAGATGCAATGTTTATAGAAGGCTTTGGTGATGCAATTGTTGAAGATTTTTATAATTTGGGTTATTTAAAAAATTATGTTGATTATTATGAAATATATAAACATAAAGAAGAAATTATGGAATTAGAAGGTTTTGGTGAAAAGAAAATTTCTAATTTATTAAATAGTATCGAAAAAAGTAAAAATAACTCTTTAGAAAGATTATTGTTTGGATTAGGGATTAGATACGTTGGAAGCAAAACAGCTAAAATATTAGCAAAATACTTTGGAAATATTGACGAATTAATTAAAGCAAACTATGAAGATTTAATTAAAATACATGATATTGGCGAAGTAATTGCTAAAAGTATCGTTGAATACTTTAATGATGAAAATAATTTATTGATAATTGAAAAACTAAAAAATCATGGAATTAACATGACTTATTTGGGTAAAAAAACAAGTAATAAATTTGAAGGAAAAACTTTTGTTCTTACAGGAAGTTTAGAAAAATTAACTAGAAACGAAGCCAAAGAAAAAATAGAAAATTTAGGTGGCAATGTAAGTGGAAGTGTTAGCAAAAAAACATCAATTTTGATTGTTGGAAAAGATCCAGGGAGTAAGTATGATAATGCCCTAAAATTAGGAATAGAAATATGGAATGAAGAACAATTTTTAGAAAATTTGTAAACATCTTTCAAAATTTAAATTTTTTTGATATAATGTTATAAAATACGGAGGTAATAAATATGAATGAAAATCAAAATTATCAAGGTGCAGGTCAACCTAATTATCAAAGACCTATTCAACCACAACCAGTAGCACAACCAAGACCAATGACTCAATCAAGTCAAACTCAACCAAGACCAGTGGTTCAACCAGGTCAAACACAACCTAGACCAGCGGTTCAACCAGGTCAAACACAACCAAGACCAGCGGTTCAACCAAGTCAAACACAACCTAGACCAGCGGTTCAACCAGGTCAAACACAACCAAGACCAGCGGTTCAACCAAGTCAAACACAACCTAGACCAGTGGTTCAACCAGGTCAAACACAACCAAGACCAGTGGTTCAACCAACACAACCACAACCAAGTCAAAATACACATCCATTTTATCAAGAATCTAGTCAACCAAATAATATGCCACAACCTAATTATCAACAAACAAATAATCAACCACAACCAACACAATCTAATCCTATGGAAGTTGTAACAAACTTAAATAAAGAAGAAGCAATGGAAGAAGCACTATCACATACAACACAATTTAGTCCATTTGAAATACCAAAAGAAGAAGTTGAAGAAGAAAAAACAAATAAAAAATCAGATAAAAAAACATTAACATTTATGATAATTATATTTGTTTTATTAATATTATTTATTATTTTCTTACCACAAATTTCTAAAATGTTTGGTTTTTAAAATATAAATAGGAGCAGTAATGAAAAATAAGTATTTTTTAAACCTTTTTATAATTTGTTTTCTTTCATTAATAGGTACAGAACTTATTTTCAAAGGATTATCATTTGATTTGTTCGATAAAAGCATAATTAGGATTATAATATTTACAATTTCAACAAGTTTAGTAGTAGCTTATATAGCAAGTTTATTTAAAGAAAAAATAGCTAAAATAATTATTATAACCTTTAATTTTATAATAAGTTTATATGGTTTAACTCAAATAACATTTAAATCATTTATGGGTAATTATATGTCATTTGGCATGTTATCAAATGATGGAGTAGAAAGAGTAAATAATGAAATTAAAACCTTTTTAAGCAGTATTAAAATAGAAACATTAACTATTTTAATACCTACAATTATATGCTTATTGGTATTTATTTTTATTAAAAAATGGTTTGTTTATGAAAAAGTTAAAACAAGTAATAAATTAATAATGTTAAGTGGCGTGATATTAATTTATATTGTTGGATTATTAACATTAAATATAAAAGCATTAGATGAAGAATTTCAATTAAAATCAACAAAACAATTGTATTATAATCCCAATATGGTCGATTTAGCACTAAAAAATATTGGTGTTAATAGATTTTTAGTAAGAGATATAATAAATTCATTTAATGATAACAAAGAGTTAGTTGATGTAACTCCTAGCGAACCAACTATTCCAGTAGTATCTGAACCAGATTACGAAAGAAAAATAGATGATAGCAAATGGGAACAATTAATTGAAAATGAAAGTGATAAGGTAATTAATAACTTACACCAATTTTATAAAAATCAATCCATAACACAAAAAAATGAATATACAGGATTATTTAAAGATAAAAATTTAATTTTAATTATGGTTGAAGCATTAGATTTATCAGCAATTGATGAAGAACTAACGCCAACTTTATACAAATTAACAAAAGAAGGATGGTATTTTAATAATTACTACGCACCAAAATATAGTTGTACAACTGGAGAAAGTGAATTTATTGCCCTAACTTCTATTATTCCAAGTAATGCAGTTTGTACTCCTTTTGCTTATGTTAACAATGATTATCCAACTAGTATATTTAATTTGTTTAACAATTCTGGATACACTTCTACATCTTACCATGGTTGGAGTGATAAATACTACCCAAGAACAAAACTACACAAAAATATGGGTTCAACATTTTATAACGCCGAAAAATTAAATATTAATACAAATGGTGGTTGGTCAAGTGATGTTGAAACAATTACTAAAGCATACGATATATTTAGTAAAAATGATAAATATTTTAGTTTTATAATAACAGTTTCAATGCATTTTTCATATGATTTTGATGATGCAATCGTAAGAAGAAATTGGAGCAAAGTAAAAAATTTAGATACAGGAACTCCAATGAAAAGATATTTAGCTAAAGCAATTGAATTTGATAAAGCATTAGAAGAATTATTAAAAGAATTAGAAGAAGATCAAACACTTGATGATACAGTAATTGCAATATTTGGAGATCATCATCCTTATAATTTAGATTTTAGTTACTTAGCAAAACGTTCAAACGTTGATAGATATGAAGATTTAAATGAAGATTTAATGCCATTTATAATTTATAATTCTACTTTAGAACCAAAAGTTATAAGTAAAACATCTAGTACATTTGATATATTACCAACTTTAGCTAATTTATTTGATTTAGATTACGACCCAAGATATTATACAGGAAAAGATATTTTTTCAAACGAAGAAAGCAAAGTTATATTTTCAAATGGAAGTTGGGTAACAGATAATGCTTTATATTTTGCTAGTACTGGAAAATATAAACTAAAAAATGATACAGTAACAGAAGATTATGTTTCTAAAATAAATAAAGAAATTGGTAATTTGTTTACCGTATCAGAAAACACATTAAAGAAAAATTACTTCAAATATCGTTTTAAATAGGACATTTATTGTCTTATTTTTAATTTATAAAAATAAAATTAAATAGGTGAGGTATGACAAGGTTTTTTTTCTTTTTAGTCGGCTTTGGACTTTCATTAATAGGTTTTATGTATATAATAATTTATTTAAATTTAATGACAATAGGGTATAATTTTACAGAATATGTCAATTTTATAATTAGAAGAGTTGAATGTTGGAATAGTGCGATAGGAATAATAATTATTATTATTACACTTATAAAACCGAAAGGAGATAATAATGAATTACATATACGATATTTTAATTAATTTTCAAGAATATTTTTATGAAAACTTTGAATGGAATATAGATGATAATATTACTCATATTCGAAAAATGCCACTATTTAGAGTAAATAAAAAAGATTTATTAAATTTTTATAATAAAAAAATCAAATTTGAAAAAGAATTTTTAAATAAAATATTTAATAAAACAGAAATATTCTTAAATAAAAAAATATTACACGTTAATTATGCTTGCCTTTTATCTGATGGTTGTGAAGTAATAGCCGTTAAAATAGATTCTAATGGCTTATTAAAATATGGAAGCAAACTACTAATTGATGAATCTGAAGAAGTAATAGAATATACATCCTCAATAACAGAAACAAAAATAGATTATGAAATATTATCTAAAAGAGATACATTAACCTTTAAAACAAGAAAAGAACAAGAAATGTTAAATTTTACAAATGAACAATTAGATAAAATAGATATAAAAAAAGATGCAGATAAAATAGAATATTTATATTATGAATGCTTTAGAAAAAAGTGTTTAGATATAAAAAAAGCTGTTTTTTCGCTAAAAGAAGCTATAAATGACGAACAATCGACAATTTTTTTACAAATATATTGCTTTTTTATGATGACAATTAGTAAATAATGTGGTATAATCAAAAATAGGAGATGATGTTATGAAAAAAACAGTTAACGTTACTAGTGCAAATAAAGTATTAAATGAAGTAAATGTACTAGAGTATTTTAAATTAGGAAAAAATTCATATTTATTATATGAAAGAATTGGTGAAGAAGGAAATAATATTTATTTAGCAAAATATGATGAAAATTTGTTAGTAAAACCTGAAGATACTGAAAAAGAACAATTACAAAGTATAATCAAGTATTTAATAACTAATGATTCTAGTATTGATATAAAGAAATACCATTATAAAAAATTATCTTATGATAGTATTCAAGAAAATATCAATGAAAAAGAAGCAAATAAAATTTCTTTAACTCAAGAACAATATGGAAGTTTAATTGCTAATTTAAATAGTGTTGATAAGGCAAAACCTGTTACAAGTAATAAATCAAAACAAAAATTAAATAAAACAGCAGTTATTGTTGCAATTTCTGTTTTAGTTGTAGTCGTTATAGCACTATTATTAATATTCTTACCTAAAGATGGTGGTTTGTTAAGCGGATTTAAATCAGAATTTAATGTTGAATTTAATACTGATGGTGGAACACTATATGTTAAAGAAGTTATTCCAAATGGAGAAGAAATAAACGTTTCTAACTATACACCAGAAAAAGAAGGATATATGTTTAGAGGTTGGTATACTGATGCTAATTTCAAAAATGCTGTAAATGGTTCATATAAACCAACTAAAGATACTACATTCTATGCTAAATGGGAAAAAAATACATGTAATGGTAATTGTCAACCAGGACAAATGGTAACGTTAGAAGATGGAAGTACTTGGTATACTATTGAATCAACTGATGAAAATAGTAAAACAATTAGATTATTAGCTTCAAGTTGTAATGGAGTAAGTTTAAAATTTGATGATAAAGAATCATTTACAAATAAATATAGCGATTCAAGTATTAAAAAATATGTTGAAAATGATTATTTAAATAATTTAAGTGATTTAAAATCAAAAATTAAAGATGTTAAATTAATGACAAAAGAAGAAGTAGAAGTTTTAGAAAATTTAGATAATGCTAATGGCTGGTTATACAACACAACAGTATGTCCTTATGGAAACTGGTGGACTATGACATCATATGAAACTGATCAAGTATATATTGTAAATAGTGAAGGATTAGCCGAACCATTCCAACAAGTAGCAGATGGTGTTGTTACAAAAAATGGTACAGCTAATAGTTTAGCAGGAGTAAGACCTGTAATCACAATTGAAAAAAGTGCTATTCGTTCTGAATAAAATCTAGTAAAAACTAGATTTTTTCTTTTTTTTTTGATACAATTATATCGGTGGGAAATATGGAATACATTGTAACAATTGATAAATTTCAAGGACCATTAGATTTATTATTACATTTAGTAAAACAAACTAATTTAGATATTTATGAAATAAAGATAGAAGAAATTATTTCACAATATTTTGATTATATAAAACAAATGGAAGAAATGAATTTAAATATTGCTAGTTCTTATTTAGTTATGGCAGCAGAATTATTAGAAATAAAAGCTTTAATGTTGCTACCTAAAAATGAAGAAATTATTGATGAATTTGAAGAAGATCCAAAAGATAGATTAATTAAAAGGTTAATTGAATACCAAAATTATAAAGAATTAACTAGTGATTTTCAAGAATTAGAAAGTAAAAGACATGAATATTATACTAAATTACCAAGTAATTTATCTGATTATGATTTAAAAAATAACGGTAGTTTACCTGATAATATTGATTTGAATGATTTATTAAATGCTTTTAATAAATTTTTAGAACGTCAACAATTTCAAAAACCATTAAATACAAAAATAGCTAATAAAGAATATTCTGTTTTTGAAAGAAGTTTAGAAATAAAAAAAATAATAAAAGAAAAGAAAAAAGTTAAATTTGAAGAATTATTTGATATAAAAAATAAAGGATATATTGTAGTAACTTTTTTGTCAATTTTAAATCTTGCTAAAACTAATGAGATTAAAATTGAACAAGAGAACAATTTTGATAATATATATTTAAGTGAGGTATGATACAATGGAATCTGCATTAGAAAGTTTATTGTTTGTGGTTGGTGATGAGGGACTAACTTTAGAACAATTAAAACAAATATTAGATATTGATGATAATAAAGCTAATGAAGTAATTGATAATTTAAAAAAAAGATATCAATCTAAAGAATATGGTATTGATATAAAAGTATTAGGTGAAAGATTAAAAATGGTTACTAAAGTTGAAAATAAAGAATATTTACAAAAATTAATTGATGTAACTGAAAATGATAATTTAACTGGTGCTTCTTTAGAAACACTAGCTATTATTGCTTATAATCAACCAATTACAAGAGTTGAAGTTGATGAAATAAGAGGTGTAAGCAGTTCACATATGATTAGAAAATTAGTTTACAAAGGTTTGATTGAAGAAACAGGTAGAGCTGAAAGTGCAGGTAGACCAATTTTATATGCCACAACACCTTTATTTTTGGATTATTTTGGTTTAAAATCTATTAAAGATTTACCAATTATTGATATAAAAGAGGATTTAGAAAGTAAAGAATTATATACATCTAAATATACAGATATATAATTTTTTTTAAAATGATGAAGTTGCAAATTAAAAATTTTATAATATACTTGAGAAAAAGATTATGATTTTTCTTACATAAGATGTAAATGTTAATATAGAATTGGATAAAAAATGTAATATAAAAAAGCACAAACTTTGTGCATTTTTTTAATAAATGATTATTTTATTTTCCTATTTCTATTTAAAATATCAATAGCCATATTCATATATACGTCTTCTAAACCTTTTTGATTTTTATTCATTTGTGATGGAAGTTTAACAAGATTATCCTTTAATTCCTGCATTTCATAATCATCATCTAAAATACAATAATTATCTACTTCAGGGTGTTCTTTTAAATATAGTATTATTTCTTCTTCACGATTCTTTGCTTGTGGTGTAATTCCTACTATTTGTATTCCTGTATTTTCTATTTTTCTTATTATATTTTGTAAATGTTGACTGAAATGACCTGTATAATAATAACTGTTTTTTAAGGAAGAAGAAATTACAACTTTAGCATTAGTTTCTTCAACAATATACTTTAAGCGTTGTAAATTTTCTTCATTTATTTCATCTATATTTTCATATGTATCTAATACACCATTAAAATCTAGAAAAATTACATTCATATATTTCAACCTTTCACTAATTATTTTTTTAAATTAAATTCGCATCGTTTAACCAATTTAATGC
This sequence comes from uncultured Muribaculaceae bacterium, assembly GCA_964617705.1. Taxonomy (GTDB): domain Bacteria; phylum Bacillota_I; class Bacilli_A; order RF39; family UBA660; genus Faecisoma. The sequence continues at coordinate 3,017 of CAZTXU010000027.1, read as the reverse complement.
ACCTTCGTATTCTCTAGCACGTGCACCTTCTTTTACTACTTGATATACAAACTTTTTATTTTCTATTTTTTTAAACATTAATCTTTTAAAATTTTAATAACTTTATAATTATCTTATTTGTCTATTATAATATTGTTGTTTTTGATTTAAACCATAACAATTTACTGGTTTTAAATTATCATTTACTTTTTTGTAAATTTTCGATCATATTTGCATTAAAATTAGCCACTACACTTTGCCTATTGTTATTTGATGACATAAATTCATTAAACTCAATTATATTATTAGCAACATATCTTTTACCTTTTGAACATATTGCTCTCTAGTCATTGTTTACACCTATTAATATAATAATCCATTATTTATATCATCATCACTGTTTGGATATAATAATTTGTCTAATAAATCTTCATTTTTTTCCAAACATATTTTAATAGCATTTATTGTTTGTTCTTTCGTTCCATTAGGTTCAGCAACATATACATTTTTACTGAATTTTTCTTTATATAATTCACAATATTTATTAAATTATTTATCTAATTCTGTCAATATTGGTTCTGGTCCATCGATAAACTTTTTCATATAATCATTAATTTTTTTTCATACTAGAATCTCTTTCACATTTTGAATATTTACTTAACCAATACTCATCATTATTGGCATTATATTCGTCAACTGGAACAGGTGTTGATAAATCTTCTGCAATTTCTATAATTATATCTTTTAATTCAAGATTATCTATATAATATTTTGGTATATCATCATAACCTAATAATGCTCCCATAATGTTACCAGCAATTGAGCCTGTCGAATCACTATCACCATCATGATTAATGGCACAAATTATTGCATCTTCAAAACTTGATTCATATTTTAAACATGAATATATTGCTATTGCAAATGCTTCTTCAGCAACCCAACCTTCACCAAGTTCTGAAATAGCATCTATATCAGAAATATTTGCTTTACTTAATTTAATAGCATTATCAACTCTATTTATAAAATATTCGTTTACTTCATTATCATATATGTTAAATTTTTCTTTATATTGATTCATTGCTTTATTTAATGAATCTTCAATATTTAAATTTTCATTAACTATAAAATATAACATTGTTGAAAAAACATATGAAGGTATTATTCCTAATGGATGTCCATGAGTTATTGCACTAGCTTCTGCAGCAAATTTACCAGCATATTCAGGATTTTTCATATATAAACCAATTGGTGCAACTCTCATAATTCCACCACAACCTTTACTATCATTTATAGGTTGTTCTATTGTTCCTTTTTTTCCAGATGATAATGCACTTAAACATGTATTACCTGGATCTCTAGATACATTTAATTCATTTATATTTTTTATCCATGATATTTTATGAACATGTAAATTTGTATTATTTTGGGTATCAAGCCAATCTAAATAACCTTCATATATAGCATCTACTGGCATCATTGCTATTCCTCGCATACTTCCTCTAGTTTCACGCCAAATTAAAGCATTTGCAGTAAATAAAGTCATTTGAGTATCATCAGAAATAATACTTTTATCATTTTCATATTTTGTAAATTCTTTTTCGTTTATATTTCTCTTAAACTCTATTTGATATCCAAGAGCATCTCCAATTGCTCCTCCTAATAAAGAACCAACTATTTTGTTTTTAACATCATTCATATTTGATACCTACCTTTATTTAACATTATAACACATTTTTTATAACTATTTTACATTTTCTAAAAACTTTACATTACAATTCAAAATCATCTTTATTTTTATCTTGCTTATCAAATTTATTTTTTATATCTTTAATTCCTTTATCATTTATAATACTGATGTTAGTATAGATATATAGACACAAAAACGTGGGCAATGTGATAAAATAGTAAACATTGAAAGGTGTGTCTATAATGGCAAAAGGAAAACAATACGATGAATAATTTAAAAATACAATAGTTGAATTGTATAATAGTAAAAAACCAGCTTGTGAAATAATTCGTGAATATGGCATAAGCAGTTCTGTACTTTATGAATGGGTTAAAGAATATAGCCAAATTCAAACAGAAGATGGAACTACAACAAATAAAGAAATTCAAAAATTAAAAAAAGAATTATCTAAAACTAAAGAGGAATTAGAAATATTAAAAAAAGCGATTGCCATATTCACGCAAAAATAGAAGATAAAATTAAATTTATTAACAAGTATAAAAATGAACATAAAATTAGACTTTTATGCAAATGCGTAGGGATTCATCATTCTGTTTACTACTACCACTGTAATCATAAAGAAAAAAGTTATCAAATAGCAAATAAAGAGTTGGTACAATAATCAAAGGATACATAGTACTCTAGGATACATTACTCCAAATCAAAAATATAATGATTATATTTCATCTTTAGCTATATGATAGTATTTAATTTTATGCCGAGAAAACTTTTAACAAAATAATTTTATTTGATACCTTGTAGGAGTTTGATAATTAATTTTTCACTTTTTGAAAAATTAATTATTAAAACTACTATATATTATTTCAAATAAAATTGATTTGTCAAAAGAAAATTGGAATAAATTCAAATACGAATTAAATTGTCCACAAAAATGTGTCTAAAAACTTGACATAGATTCAAATTAACATAAGAATCAATCTCTAAGTTCATTATAATACATATTCTTAAATTTTTAATAAAAACTTTCATCTGTTCGCTTGTTTTATGAATTTACTTATTATATAATTTTAATAGGAATATTTGATGTGAGTGTCGTCCTCCAATCTTGAGAAAGAAGGGAGGGATACAATGAAGAAAAGAACTTTTATAATAAAAGTCCTTCGTCTTATTGCTATCATTTTATTACTCCTTACCTTATTGGTAATAGCAATAAAAATATGACACTCTTTCATCTCTGATTGAGTGTCAACCACTATTTATAGAGGCGACATTCACATGCAGAATCGAATGTTCCTCTTTTTTATTTTATGCAAGTTTTCTTGCTTACATACTAATAATAACATAAATTATT